>JAEUJL010000212.1 GCA_016794835.1 Gemmatimonadota bacterium
CGCGGCTGCTGAGCGAGAAGGCCGAGGTCGTCGCGCCGTTGCCGGTGCGCGAGAAGGCGGACGCGCGGTCGGCGTCGTGACACGCCTTGCGCCCGCCGGGGGCCTCGCTATCGTTAGGCGACCCGGACCCTGGCGACGATGATTCACCCCTGGCGTGACCTGGCCCCCGGCCCCCATCCCCCGGATGAGGTGACCGCGATCATCGAGATCCCGCGTGGGAGCCGGAACAAGTACGAGCTCGACAAGGACTCGGGGCTGTTCAAGCTCGACCGCGTGCTCTACTCCGCCGTGCACTACCCGGGGGACTACGGCTTCATCCCCCGGACCTTGCACGAGGACGGCGATCCCCTCGACATCATCGTGCGGATCGACGAGCCCACGTTCACCGGATGCCAGATCCGCGCGCGCCCGATCGGGGTGCTCAAGATGCTCGACCGCGGCGAACCCGACGACAAGGTGCTCGCTGTGCCCGCGGCGGATCCGCTCCACGGCGAGTGGTTCGACATCGCCGACCTGCCGCAGCACTACCTCAACGAGATCGAGCACTTCTTCCAGATCTACAAGGACCTGGAAGGGAAGCGCATGACGATCGTGGGGTGGGAGAAGAGTGACGTGGCCATGCAGGTGGTGATGGAGTGCATCGAGCGCTACCGGCACCACTACCTGGAGGCGGGGCCGTAGGCCCCTAGCCCTTGTCCTTCAGGGCCACGTCCCACAGGACGGTGCCCCCGACGGCACCGATGATCGGGCCAATCCAGTAGACGAGCTGGGCCTCCCAGATCCCGGAGAGCAGCGCCGGGCCAAAGGAGCGCGCGGGATTGAAGGACGCCCCGGTCAGCGGGCCGACCCCCATGATCAGCGCGCCCACCACGAACCCGACGATGATCCCGGCCGCCGGCGGGCGCGCCTCGATCGACGTCACGCCACAGACCGTCAGCGCCAGCAGCGCGGTGGTGACGGCCTCGAGGATCACGCCGTGGGTGAACGTGATGTCGGACGCCAGGATGGTGCCCCCAATGCGCGTGGCCTGCAGCACGTCCGGCGGGAAGGTCGACGCGAGGACCCAGGCTCCCACGCTCGCCCCCACCAGTTGCGCGACGATCTTCAGCACGCCGTCCACCGGCGCCGTGCGACGCGTGACCACGTGGGCCACGGTGATCGCGGGGTTGAAGTGTCCCGAGATCCGCGAGAAGGCCGCCACGAGCGCGGCGATCGTGAGGGCGTAGGCGACCGAGTTGGCGAGGAGGGCGGCCTGGCTGTTGGTGCGCGCGCTCATCATGATCGCGGCACTGCCCATGAACACGATGGCGAAGGCGCCGATGAACTCGGCGAACAGCGGACGGAGGGACTTGGGCATGGGCGGCGGGTTGGGAGCGGCGCCGAAGCTGCCGCACAGCCGGTCATGCCGCAAGCACGGGCGAACCGAGAGGCCGCCCCGGCGGCTAGCCCTTCCCCATCACCAGCGCGGCGTTGATCCCCCCAAAGCCGAACGAATTGGAGATGACGCGCTGCGCGGTGAGGGCGCGGCCCTCCGGCGGGACATGCTGCAGGTCGCACGCCGCGTCCGGGACCTCGAGGTTGACCGTCGGCGGGACCCATCCGCGGTCGAGGGCCAGGGCACACACCGCCGCCTCGAACGCCCCGGAGGCGCCTAACGCGTGGCCGTGGTATCCCTTGGTCCCGGACACCGGGAGTTTCGCCGTGCGCTCCCCGAACACCTGCCGGATCGCGAGGGACTCGGTGGGATCGTTGAGCGGGGTGGCGGAGCCGTGGGCGTTCACGTAGTCGATCTCGTCGGCGGTCACCCCGCCGTCGGCGAGCGCGAGCCGCATGGCCCGGGCCGCCTGCAGGCCGTCCGGGCGGGGGGCAGTCATGTGGTGCGCGTCGTTGGTCATCCCGAAGCCGAGCATCTCCGCGTAGATGCGGGCGCCCCGCGCGATGGCGCGGTCTCGCTCCTCGAGCACGAGGATCGCGGCCCCTTCTCCCATGACAAAGCCGTCGCGGTCCCGGTCGAACGGCCGTGAGGCGCGGGTGGGGTCATCATTCCGCGTGGACATGGCGCGGATGAGCGCAAAGGCCCCGAAGCACAGGGGGGCGAGGGGCGCCTCGGCGCCGCCGCAGACCATCACGTCGGCATAGCCGTCGCGCACCTGGCGGAACCCCTCGCCGATGGCGATGGTGCCGGACGCGCAGGACATCGCATTGGTGGAGTTGGGCCCGTGCGCCCCCAGCTCAATGGCAATGTTGCAGCTGGCCGCTCCCCCAAAGACCGCGAGCGCCAGCGTGGCGTCGACCGCGCGCAGGCCGCCCGTGAGGTAGTTCCCCAGCTGCTCCTCGGCATAACCCACGCCGCCTAACGCGGTCCCCATCATCGTCCCGACGCGATCCCGGTCCTCGGCCTCCAGGCGCACGGCCGCATCCGCCAGGGCCATGCGGGCGGCGACGACGGCGAACTGGCCGTAGCGGTCCAGCCGCCGGGCCCGCTTCTGCTCCAGGTGGTCCAGGACCGTGAAGTCGCGCACCTCGGCTGCCAGGTGCGAGCGGAACGGCGAGGGATCGAACCGGCTCACGGTGGTCACGGCACTCCGGCGCGCGTGCAGCCCCTCCCAGAGCCCCTCCACGGTGAGGCCGATCGGCGTCAGGGCGCCGATGCCGGTCACGACGACGCGACGCTTCATCGAGCCTCCGCCGCGCGCGCGAGTCCCGCGAGGGTGCGACTCGCAATGCCGTGGATGAACACCGGGCCGATCACCCAGGTCGCCGCGAGGCCACTGATGACCGGCCATCGCGGTCCGTCCCACACGTGCCAGAGCGTGACCTGCGTCCCGCCATCCTGCGGCGCGAAGGCCCACTCGACGTCCATCCCCGTCGTGATGCCACCAATGTGCCGAAATCGGACCGCCGGTCTGCGCGCATCGACCTCCATCTCCGACAGCCACCACGTGGGCCAGTTGAGGGGGCCGAACGGACGGTTCGCACTCATCTCGACGATCCCGCCGCCGTCGCTGGCGCGTTCCCGCATCCGTACAAAGCGGTAGTGCGCGAGGTGCTGCGGCCACGCCTCGACCTCGCGCGCCAGCGCGAAGATGGTGTCGACGGGAGCCCGGACCCACTGCACGTCGCGCGTCACCATCCGGCGCCCCTCGGGCAGCGGACCTAACGAGTATGGCGGGCGGTGGGCGGCCCCGGTGGTTGGCGCGACATCCATGAGGTCTGGCAAGCTAGGCGAGAGGGGACGCTGAAGGAACGCGCGGCGCCCGACAGGTCCCCACAAGGCGGAATCCGGCACGTTTCGTTACATGTACCTCGCGGCCGCCGGCACGTTCGAGGAGTGCCGCCAACTCCGGGGCAGTGAACGCGCGGCGCACGCTCAACATGCCATCGTGCCGGCTGACAGGATGGAACCCGAGGGGAAAGGACGCGAGCCAGAGCCCGAGCTCGGCCAGTCGCGTGCGTTGCAGGTCGGCCACGACCACGCCGATGCGCGACACGCGCACGGCCTCGCGCAACAACAGCTGCGACGCGACGTCGTCGAAGTGATGGAGCAGGAGGGCGCAAATCGTCACGTCCACCGCCCGGTCGTGCAGCGGGAGGGACAGGGCGTCCGCGCAGATCGCGAGCCCCTCGCGCTGCGCGGCGACACGGGCGAGCGGCTCGTGGAGGTCGAGGCCGATGCACTGGGCGTCGAGTCGGGCGCGGGACGCCACCCGGCGGACGACATGTCCGGCACCACCGAGGCCGGCGCCGAGGTCGAGCACGGTCACCGGGTGGGTGACGCCGCGGAGCAGGGCGCCGATCCCGAGCGCGAGGGCGCGATCACCACCCAACCAGCGGTTGCTGCAGGCGATGTCGCGGTGTGAGCGTTCGCGGAGGGGCCAGGGCGTGGCGGGGTCGTCGAGGATCTCGGCCCGGTGCTGCCGTGTGGGGACGATCCAGCTCAACGGACCTGCACGTACGCGCCCCGGTGGTACACGAGCGGCTCGGTGTCCGCCGCATGGCGTGCGGCGACGACATGGCCCACCAGGATTTCATGGTCACCCGCGGTGAGCCGCTGCGCCACCTGGCAGGTGAGGTTCGCGTGGGCATGGGCCAGCCAGGGCGCCGACCACGGCCCGGGCGCCCAGTCCACGCCATCGAAGCGCAACTCCATCGCCTCGTCCGCGAACCGACGCGACAGCTCGGCTTGCCCGGCGGCGAGGAGGTTCACGCCAAATGCCGCGCTGGTCTCGAACAGCGGGAGCATCGTGGCCGCGCGATCGATGCAGACCAGCACGAGCGGCGGCGTCATGGAGACCGAGGTGAAGGCACTGACCGTCATGCCATGCGGCCGGCCGCTGAGGTCCTGCAGGGTGACGACAGTGACCCCGCTGGCGAACCGTCCGAGGACCGCGCGAAAGGTGTCGGCGTCGACGCCGGGGGGTGACCCCGTTGGTGCTGTCATGCGAGGGACTCCGGAGCGGGGGTCGCCCGTGGGGGCACGGAACCCGCTCCCGTGAGGAGCGAGAGGAGGAAGGC
>JAEUJL010000219.1 GCA_016794835.1 Gemmatimonadota bacterium
TCGATGGTGATGCCGCGACGCTGCTCCTCGGGCAGTCGATCCGTGTTCACCCCGGTGAGCGCGCGGACCAGGGTGGTCTTGCCGTGATCGATGTGCCCCGCGGTGCCGACGATCATGGGCGCCCCACAAAGCGCTCCGCCCATGCGGCGAACGCGCGGAGCTCCGCGTCGTCGGTGAGGTGGCGCTGGACGAACTCGCGCAGCAGGCGGACGTGGGCGCGCAACTCGAGGGCAGCCGGAACGGGGGTGTCGACCCCGGCCAGCCAGTCCGCGAGGGTGCGCCGGGCCGCCGCGGGGAGCAGGCGCCCCGCCCTCGCGCTCGCATGACAATGGTCGCACACCGCCCCACCGGCCGCCGCGGAGAACCAGGCATCGGCGTCGACTTCCAGGGTCGCGTGGCAGCGCGCGCAGCTTTCTATCGTTGGGGCAACACCGAGGGAGCTCACGAGCATCCAGGCGCTGGCCAGTCCCTCCGCCCGCGCCTCCTCCCCGACCCGTCCCTGCAACCGCGCCAGCGCACCGGCGAGCGCGAGGAACGCGGCCCCGTGATCCGATTCGCTCATCGTGCGCATCACCAGCTCGGCGAGCATGGCGGCCGACATGAAGCGGTCGAGGTCGTTCCCCAGCGTCGCGTGGCCGGCGCGCACATCAAACGACTCCAGGGGGTGCAGGTCGCGACCCGGACGGTAGGCGATGGTGGCCGATCCCTCGGCGAACAGGTCCATGGCGGAGCCGAAGCGGCGCGTGGAGCGGCGGGCCCCACGGGCGATCACGGAGAGCACGCCGCCGTCGCGGGTGGCGAGCCGCAGGATCCGCGACGTCTCGAGGTAATCGAACGCGTGCAGCACGATGGCGTCGGTGACCATGGACATCACCCAACCCTACCGTGGCCGCCGCAGCGGGACCAGCGCCGGCGCGCCCACCGCGGGGTCGCGCGTGACGACGAGGGGCCACTGGTAGACCCGTTCCAGGACCTCCCCACGCATCACGTCCGCCACCTGCCCCGATGCGACGACCTCTCCCGAGGCGAGCAGCACCACATGGTCCGCGAAGCGCGCGACGAGGTTCAGTTGGTGGCTGACCACCAGGACCGCGCGTCCCTGCGCCGCGAGACGGGTGAGGGTCTCGAAGCACGCCATCTCGTGGGCGATGTCGAGAAAGGTGGTGGGCTCGTCGAGCACGATCGCCTGCGCCTGCTGGGCGAGCGCACGCGCCAGGCGCACCCGTTGCCACTCGCCGCCGGAGAGGGCGTCGGTCGTGCGATGGGTGAGCGCGTCCACGTCAGCATCGTGGATGGCCTGGTCGACCGCGACTTCGTCCTCGGCCCCGAGGGTGGCCCAACCGGACCGGAACGGGTGACGTCCCAGCGCGATGTAGTCGCGCACGCGCATCGGGAAGACCGGCTCCTCGCGTTGCACCACGACGGACAGGCGACGCGCGCGATCCGTCGGCGACCATTCTCCCACCGGCTGGCCGTCGAGCCAGACCGCCCCGTGCGTCACCGGGACTCGCCCGAGGAGGGCCCGGACCACCGTGCTCTTGCCGCTGCCGTTCGGCCCGACGACGGCAGTCACCTGTCCCCCGGTCGCGGCCAGGGAAACCTGGCGCAACACATCGTTTGTCGCACCGGGATAGCGGGCGGAGAGCTCGCGCAGCGCGATCATCGGGAGGTCCGCAGGAGCCAGAAGAAGAATGGGACCCCGAACAGCGCCGTGATGGCACCCAACGGGAGTTCCCCCGGGGCACGGGCCAGCCGGGCGATGAGGTCCGCCACGAGGACCAGGATGGCGCCAAGGAGTGCAGCGACGGCCATCGTCCCGCGGACCCCCTGGTGCTGCTGCGACCGCCGGGCGAGGTGTGGCACCATCAGCCCCACAAAGCCCACGAGCCCCGCGGTCGCCACGGTGGTGGCGGCGAGGAGGGACGCGAGCACAAAGGTCCGCTGCACCACGCGTTCCGGGTGCACCCCCAGCGAGGCTGCGGTCTCGGGACCGAGGGCCAACAGGTCGAGGGCGCGCGCCTGGTGCAACAACGCGCCGCCAGCCAACACCAGCGCCGCGACGAGGAAGGCCACATCACGCCACTGTGCCACGGCGACCGACCCCATCATCCACCACAGCGCGCCGCGCTGGGCGGTTGGCCCGGCGTCAGACAGCAGCACCATGATGACGGCGTTCGCAAACGTCCCGGTGACGACCCCCGCCATGAGGAGCCGCTCGGTTCCCCCGCCACGCCCCAGCACCAGCACCAGCCCGACCGC
>JAEUJL010000226.1 GCA_016794835.1 Gemmatimonadota bacterium
CATGCCCTCGATGCCGTGCTGCACGACATCGACCACCGGGGCGACGTGGACGCCATCTACCACCTCGGCGACCTCGTCGGGTACTCCGCGTATCCCAACGAAGTGATCGCGCGGTTGCGCGAGCGCGGGGTGGCCGGGATCGCGGGCAACTACGACTCCACCGTCGCGACCGACTACAAGCATTGTGGATGCAAGTCGGAGACCCCGCGGCAGGAGGAACTCGCGCACATCAGCTACGAGTTCACGCGCGCCACGGTGAGCGGCGCGAACAAGCAGTGGCTGGCCGGACTTCCCTTCTCGCTCGACCTGCGTCCCCTGGGCGGGCATGCCGCCGGGCCACGCCTCGTGCTGGTGCATGGGACGCCCACGCTCAACACGCTCTACTGGACCGAGGATCGTTCGGACGAGTTCTGCCTCAAGATGGCGAGCGTGGTCGGGCTCAAGGCTGGTGATGCGATCGCCTGTGGCCACACGCACAAGCCCTGGCACCGCACGGTGGACGGCATCCACTTCATCAACACGGGGAGTGTCGGCCGGCCGAAGGATGGCGATGCGCGCGCCGGCTATGTGCGGCTCGAGTTGGGCGAGGGCCCGGCGCGCGTGGAGTTCGTGCGAGTGTCGTATGACCTCGAGGCCGCGACCTCCGCGGTGCGCGCGGCGGGGTTGCCGGAGGATTTCGTGGAGTTCCTGCGCACCGGGGGCAAGGCGGTCGCCGCGGCGGCATCGTAAGGACGCGCCCCGCCCGGTCTGGCACCGGTCTCAGCCACGCGGCATCGTCACCGCGACAACCACATGCGGATCGTCCGGTTCACCATGGCGGTGGCATCGTGCTGCACAAAGTGACCCGCCCCCGGAATCGTCGTGATGGTGAGGTCCTGTCCCACCCACTGCCAGGTGTCGTTGAGCGCCCCCGGGAGCAGGTACCGATCTCCCAGCCCATGAATCATCAACACCGGGGCCTGCACCTTGGTCACCGGTGATGAATCCACCATGTAGGGCTCACGCGGATAGTTCTGCTTGTAGTAGGCGAGCATCCCCTCGGCATCGGACCGGCGAAAGGCCTCCACGTACTTCGGCCGGGCGGCTGCATCCGTGACCCACGACGCCAGCCCTTCCGGCGTGAGTGCGCTGGCCGCCTCAGGCATCTGGAAATTGCGCGCGTATTGGCTGTTGCGCGCCTGCTCCGCATTGGTGGCCAGTTCTCGCCGCAGGCCACGCATGTGCGGCAGGTTGAGGATGATGAGCTTTTCGACGAGGGCGGGGCGCATCATCGCCACCGCCCAGGCCACCGCCCCGCCCCAGTCGTGTCCCACGACGATGCCCCGTTCACGGCCCAGCGCGCGAAGCACCGCGGCGACATCGTCCACCAGGAGCGCCATGTCGTACTGCTCTACACCTTTTGGCTTGTCGCTCAGGTTGTAGCCACGCTGGTCCATGGCCACCACGTAGTAGTCGTCCGAGAGCGCCGTCATCTGGTGGCGCCACGTATACCAGAAGTCGGGAAAGCCATGGATCATCAGGACCAGGGGCTTTTGCGCGTCGCCGAGCGCGGCGTAGTGAATGCGGACTCCGCCGGTGGAGACGGCGTAACCGTGGGCGACCCGGCGTTCGAGGTCATCAGGAGCCGACTGCGCGGGGGCGGACATGCTGAGAAGGGAAAGGAGGAGTACCGCCAGGGATCGCATGGGTTCGCCGGTGAAGGGAGGTACACCGTGCCGGGCACCTGGGCCAATAATGCACGCGTGCCTCCTGTTCGCGGACCCTCCACCCCTCCAAGACCCCACCTAACGCGACGGGCCGCCCACTTCACGTCGGCGGCCCGTCTCTCGAACTCGTTGTCTTTGTTGATCTTCCAATCAGTGGCTAGGGACGGAATCGAACCGCCGACACGCGGATTTTCAGTCCGCTGCTCTACCAACTGAGCTACCTAGCCA
>JAEUJL010000249.1 GCA_016794835.1 Gemmatimonadota bacterium
GCCGCCGGCTCCCTCGTGGCCTATGCGCTGCGGATCACCGACGTCTGTCCCCTCAAGTACGACCTGCTGTTCGAGCGCTTCCTGAACCCGGAACGCGTCTCGATGCCCGACATCGACGTGGACTTCTGCTTCGAGCGGCGCGGCGAGGTCATCGAGTACGTGCGCGACAAGTACGGCAAGGACGCCGTCGGGCAGATCGTCACCTTCGGGACGATGAAGTCGCGTGCGGCGATCAAGGACGTGGGGCGCGTCCTGGGCTTCACGCCGGCCGAGACCGATGCGCTGGCCAAGCTCGTCCCCAACCAGCCGAACTTCTCGCTGACGGTGCGCGAGGCGATCGAGAAGATCGCCGAGGTGAAGAAGTTCTACGACAGCGAGCCCCGCTACCGCCAGCTCCTCGACTACGCGGTGGCATTGGAAGGTTTGTCTCGGCACACGGGGGTCCATGCGGCCGGCGTGGTGATCGCCCCGGGACCGCTGGACGACTACGTGCCGGTCTGCACGCAGGAAACCAAGGGCTCGGGGGGCAGCGACGGCGAGCGCGTGATCGTCACGCAGTACGACATGAACGCGCTCGAGAAGGCCGGGATGCTCAAGATGGACTTCCTCGGCCTGACCACCCTCACCGTCATCCACGACACCCTCGAGGCGATTCGCGCCGGGGGCAAGGAGGTCCCCGACCTGGAGACGGTCCCGTTCGACGATCCGGAGACGTACCGCATGCTGCGCATGGGACGGACGGTCGGCGTCTTCCAGTTCGAGTCGCCGCTGGCCACGGACATGCTCCGCGCGATGCGCTGCGACCGGTTTGATGACCTCGTCGCGTCGAATGCCCTCATGCGGCCGGGTCCCTTGGACGCCGGCATGCACAAGGTCTACCAGCGGCGCAAGCGCGGCGAGGAACCCGTCGTCTACCAGCTGCCGGAACTCGAGCCGATCCTCGAGCCGACCTACGGTGTCATCACCTACCAGGAACAGGTGATGCGTATTGCGCAGGTCCTCGCCGGGATCTCGCTCGCTGAAGCCGACGTGCTCCGCAAGGCGGTCGGCAAGAAGGACGCGGACCTCATCAAGGTCGAACTCGGCAAGTTCACGGAGAAGGCGGTGGCCAAGGGCCACGACCGCCGCATCATCGAGGACATCGCCGCGCAGATCGAGACGTTCGGCCGCTACGGCTTCAACAAGTCGCACTCGGTCGCGTACTCGGTCATCTCCTATCACACGGCGTGGCTCAAGGCCCACTTCCCCGCCGAGTTCATGGCGGCGCTCCTGTCGTCGTCGATCGGCGACACGGACTCGGTGGTGAAGTTCATCAACGAGGCCCGCGAGCTGGGGATCACGGTGCTGCCGCCGGACGTGAACGAGTCCGGGTACAAGTTCACGGTCGTTGGGGAGAAGCGGATCCGCTTCGGGCTGGGCGCGATCCGCAACGTGGGGCGCGGGGCCATCGACTCCATTCTGTCCGGTCGAAAGGACGCACCCTACACGACCCTGTTCGACCTCGCGGAGCGCGTCGACCTGCGCTTGTGCAACAAGCGCGTCTTCGAGGCGCTCGTACACTCGGGGGCGATTGACACCCTGAATGGGCACCGCTCGCAGTACATCGCGGCGCTGGACGCGGCCCTGCAGGAAGCCTCGCTCAAGCAGGACGAGCGGATCACCGGACAGGGGTCCCTGTTCGGCGAGGTCGCGGCGACCGGTGCGCAGGCGACCCACGCCCCAACGCTCCCGAACATCGCGCCGCTGTCAGAGTCCGAGCGCCTGACGCGCGAGAAGGAGATCCTGGGCTTCTATATCTCCGGGCACCCGTTGGAACCCTACCGTGCCGAGTGCGAGCTGTTTGCCTCGCACCTCGTGAGTGCGCTCGGGACCTGGCAGGAAGGGAGCATGACCCTTGGCTGCGTGGTCTCGGCGATCAAGCGGCAGGTGTCCAAGAAGAGCGGGAACGAGTTCGCCCGGATCACCGTCGAGGACTTCTCCGGCACGGCCGAGCTCCTGGTCTTCCCGGAGGCCTGGGCGGCGCTGCAGGACAAGATTCGTCCGGATGTGCCGCTCCTCATCAAGGGCGCCTATGGGCGGCGCGACCAGGGAGCGGACAACCCGACCTTCATCGTGGACTCCGTACAGCGCTTCGAGGAACTGCGCCTGGCCGGGCAGGTCGCGGTGGAGCTGGTGCTGACGGGTGCAGGGGCCTCCGCGACCCCTGGGGGAGTGGCGGCACCTGTCGCGGACCTTACACCCGGGGTCTTCGCGGATATCCGGACGGTGCTTGAGGGCCATCCCGGAACGGCGCCGGTTGAGGTACGTTGGTCGGATGACAATGGGGGGGCGGTGCGGCTCCGGTCGCGAACGATGAAGGTTGCGGCGTCTGGGGCGGCACTGGGCGAGCTGCGCTCGCTGCTGGGGCAGGACCGGGTGCGATTGATCCGCGTGGGAGGGTAACCCGACATGGCGAATACACCGACACTCGAGTTCGAACGCCCGATCTTCGAGCTGGAGAAGCAGATCGACGAGCTGCGCCGCACGGCCGGCGACCAACAGTTGAGCGTCGACGAGGAGATCGCGCCGCTGCAGGAGAAGCTCTCGCAGCTGCGTGGGGAAGTGTACCGGAACCTGACCCCGCTGCAGCGGGTGCAGGTGGCGCGCAGCAACAAGCGCCCGTTCACCCTGGACTACCTGCGGCTCTGCTTCACGGACTTTGTCGAGCTGCATGGCGACCGCCTCTTTCGCGAGGACGCCGCCATCGTCGGCGGGTGGGCGCGCCTCGACGGGGAGACGGTGATGGTGATCGGGCACCAGCGGGGCCGCGACACCAAGGAGAACCTCCGCCGCAACTTCGGGATGCCGCACCCCGAGGGCTATCGCAAGGCGCTGCGACTGATGAAGCTGGCCGAGAAGTTCCAGGTCCCGGTCTTCACCTTCATCGACACGCCGGGCGCGTGGGCCGGGCTGGGCGCGGAGGAGCGCGGGCAGGCCGAGGCCATCGCACGCAACCTGTTCGAGATGAGCCACCTCGAGGTGCCGATCGTCGCCACGGTGATCGGCGAGGGCGGGTCCGGCGGCGCGCTCGCGTTAGGCATCGCGGACCGCGTCCTGATGCTGGAGAACTCGGTGTACTCCGTGATCACGGTCGAGGGATGTGCGGCGATCCTCTGGAAGGACGGGAAGAGCCCGGAGATGCGCGAGCGCGCGGCGACGGCCCTCAAGATCACGGCGCCGGACCTGCTCGAGCTGGGCATCATCGATGAGGTGGTCCCCGAGCCGATGGGCGGCGCGCACACCAACCACGAGGCGACCGCCGCGTCCCTGCAGGAAGCCCTGATCAAGAACTTCGAGGAGCTGCGGAAGCTCAAGCCGGAGAAGCTGGTCCGCCGGCGGCGCGAGAAGTTCCTCAAGATGGGGCAGTTCACCGAATAAGGCGGGCCGACCGGCCCCGGCGCCCCGCGCCGCCTCCCCGCCCCCGGTTAGCTTTCGCCCAGTTGCTCCTGGCCCACGGCGCCGGGCGGGTGAACTCCCGCCCACCGTGGCGAACGCCGGCGAGCGACCGAGCCACCCTCCACCTGACACGTCGTCGTGATCGTCGAGGTCCTCTTCAAGGGAAGCCGCAAGGAGTTCTTCACCTGGGATGGTGAGGAGCCGTTGCCGTTGCGTGCGCCCGTGATTGTCGAGGCGGACCGCGGCGAGGACCTGGGGTACGTCCACGCGACGGGGGAGCTTGCCGAGAAGCGGCTGGCCGGGGTCCCGCACGCCCCCGAGGGCGGGGTGACGCTGTCGGTCCGGCGACGTGCCACCTCCAACGAAGTGAAGCGCGTGGAGGAGTTGCGCGCGGAGGATGACGTCGCCCGCCGTCAGTCGGCGGAGAAGGCGCGTGCCGCCGGGCTGGCGATGAAGGTGACCGACGCGGAGTGGCGGTGGGATCGCCGCAAGCTGACGCTGTACTTCACGGCGGAAAAGCGGGTCGACTTCCGGAACCTGGTCCGCGACCTCGCGGCGGCGTTTCGCACGCGAATCGAGCTCAAGCAGATCGGCGTGCGCGACGAGGCCAAGCGCCTGGGCGGCATTGGCCGCTGCGGCCGCGAGTACTGCTCGGCATCCTGGCTCCCCGACCTGCGCCCGGTGAACCTCGGTGTCGCCCGGGACCAGCGCCTCTCCCTCAACCCCACGCAGATCTCCGGGGCGTGTGGCCGCCTGATGTGCTGCTTGCGCTACGAGCACGACTTCTACGTCCAGCAGCGCAAGCGCTTTCCCAAGGAAGGAAAGATCATCGAGACGGCGAAGGGCGAGGAAAAGGTCCTGTCGAACGACATATTCCGCGAGCGTGTGACGCTGCGCAACGTCGAGGGGGAAACGCGCATCGTCCCACTGGCGGAGTTGCGCCGCGAGTGGAAGAACGCCCCGGCAAGTGCCCAGGCGGTGGATGAAGAGCCCGCACCGGCCGACGAGGGGATCAGCGAGGAAGTGCTCCGGATGCAGGACACGGCAGAGATGCCCGCGTGGGTGCCGCGGACTGCCCCGGCCACACCAGGGCGCGAGGGCCGACGCCTTCCGGTGAGGGAGGCCACGGCGCGGGACGCAGGACGCGGGGAGCGCAGGGACCGTAGCGAGCGTGGCGACCGGGGCGCACGACGGCCCGACCGCGCGGCGTCCCCGCCGCCTAACGCACCACGGCCGCCGCAGGGCGAACGGAGCGGGGCGGGCCCCACCGCGAGTACGCCTGAGGGCGGAGCCGAGGGCGCTGCCAGCAGTGATCGACAGAACCGGCGGCGGCGCGGCCGTCGCGGGGCGCGGCGATCGGGGCCACCTGGGTCATCCACCGGAGACGGAGGCAGCAGCACGTGAGCGCACCGCGGTTCTATCTCACCACGGCGATCGACTACGCGAATGGCGACCCGCACCTGGGGCACGCCTTCGAGAAGATCGGCACCGACGTGATCGCGCGGTATCATCGCCTCGCGGGCTACGATGTGCACTTCTTGACCGGGCTCGACGAACACGGCCAGAAGGTCGCGCAGACCGCGGCCGACCGCGGCGTGGCCCCCCAGGCGTTCGTCGACGAGCTCGCCGTGCGGTTTCGCGCCATGTGGGAGCGGCTCGGGATCTCGTTCGACCAGTTCATCCGGACGACGGACGCCCCGCACAAGGTGGGGGTGCGCGCGCTCATCGAGCGAATTCACGAGCGCAACCCGGACGACTTCTACGAGCAGGCCTACGAAGGGTGGTACTGCGTGGGCTGCGAGCTGTTCAAGCGCGAGGCGGAGATTGTCGATGGACGGTGCGTGACGCACCCGACGCGCGAGCTGGTGTGGACGCAGGAGAAGAACTTCTTCTTCCGCCTGACGCGATACGCCGCCTTCCTGCGCGATCGCATCACGACGCATGCGCGCTTCCTGCGTCCCGAGTCGCGGCGCAACGAGATGCTCGCGCTGCTGGACCAGGGGCTGGAAGACCTGTCGATCACCCGTTCGCGCCTCACGTGGGCGATTCCCTTCCCCCTCGCCTCCTCCAGCGGGGAACAGCAGGGGACCTGGGTCTGGTTCGACGCCCTCCCGAACTACCTCACCGCCACGGGTTTTCCCGACGCCGGGTTCGAGGCGCGCTGGCCGGCGCAGCTGCACGTCGTGGGGAAGGACATCAACCGGCTGCATTCGATCGTCTGGCCGGCGATGCTCCAGGCGGCGGGGCTGCCCCTGCCCGAGCAGGTGTGGGTGCACGGCTTCGTGAACCTCGGCGGCGAGCGCTTCAGCAAGTCGGCGGGGGTCAAGCTTGAGTTGGGCGAGGCCATCGACCGCTTTGGGGTGGACGCCTTCCGGTACTTCCTGATGCGCGAGGTGCCGTTCGATGCGGACGGCAACTTCTCGTGGGAGCGGTTCGAGGAGCGCTACAACGCCGACCTCGCGAATGCGTGGGGGAACCTCGCGTCGCGCACCCTGGCGATGATCGAGAAGTACCATGGAGGGACGGTGCCCTCGGCACCGCCCACCGCGCTCGACGCCCAGGATCTCGCGGACTACGACGCGTATCACGCCGCGATGGACGGCCGCAACGGGTACCTGCTCCACGAGGGGTTGAAGGCGATCTGGTCCACCGTGGCGCGTGGCAACGAGTATGTGGACCGCCAGGCCCCGTGGAAGCTCGCGAAGGACCCGGCGCTCGCCGACGAGCTCGCCGCAACGATGGCGGCGTTGGCTCGGCACCTGGCCCGGCAGTGTGTGGCGGTCGCGCCGTTCATGCCGACGAAGGCCGCCGAGCTCTGGGCGGCCCTGGGGGCGCCGTCGTCGTTAGGCGACCAGCGGTTTGCCGACCTTGTCTCGTTGGACTGCACCGGGTGGCGCGTGAGCAAGGGCGCCGCGATGTTCCCCAAGGGCTGAACCGACCGGCGCCGTCGCGCCCAGAATGGCGGTCCGAGAACGCCGCTTACTTCAACCGCTCCAGCTTGCCCTTCCGTCGGACGATGTTCTTGTAGTCCCACTGGATCTGGCGCGCGGACTTGAGCCAGCGCCGCAAGGCGGTCCGGTTGACCTGGGATGCCTCGGTAAAGAAGATCGAGGCATCCTTGAACTTCTTGCCCACGACGTCGAGCGCCGGCTCACCGAAGTCGGCGCCGCTCCAGAACATCAGGCGCACGCCACGTTTCTGGATGCTGTACCCGACAATCGGGTTGTCGTCGAGGAACCAGACCGGATGCGCATGCCACACCTTCCCGTTGGCACCCGCCAGGCCGCGTGCAATCTCAGCCGCGAGCAGGTCGCAGATCTCCCGGTCGTTCCCTTTCAGTGCATCGTTGAATGCGCGGATCCCTGGTTCCATTGCCGTCTCCGTCAGGGGGCATGATCGAGCGCCACGCTGATCGACGGGCCCCGCCAAGAGCTACCGCCATTCCATCCCCGGCGCGAGGGCTGAGGCCCGTCTGAGCGACGGGAGTATACCCAACATCACCGCGCCAGCCGCCGCACCGCCCGCGCATGGGTGCGGCTCACCGGAACCCGCGCCCCGGTGGTGAGTTCCGCCACCAACCCACCCTCCGCCGGCCGAAAGGCGGCCACCTGCGCAAGCTGCACCAGGTGCGACCGGTGCACGCGCACAAACCGCGACGGATCAAGCCGTTCCTCCAGCCGGTGCAGCGACACATGGATCACGTACTTCGAGCTTGCCGTGTGCGCGATCACGTAGTCGCCCCACGCTTCGAGGTGCACGAGGGCATCGACCGCAACGGGCAGCACCGACTGTCCGGACCGCACGAAGAGGCGCGAGATGGGACCGGTCCCGAGCGCCGCCGCCAGGCGTTCCACCGGAGACTCCCGCGGCTCCCCCACCGCCGCGCGCACCCGTTCCATCGCTGACTGCAGGCGTTCGGGTCCAAAGGGCTTCAGCAGATAGTCGAGGCTCCCCAGCTCGAACGCGGTGACGGCGTGCTCGGCGTACGCGGTCGTGAAGACCACCATGGGGTGGTGCGTGAGGCGCCGCATCACGTCGAGCCCCGTGCCGCCGGGCATCTCGATGTCGAGGAAGAGCACATCCGGCTTGAGGCGATCGACCATCTCCACGGCGGCCGCCCCCGATCCCGCCTCCCCGACCCATCGCACCCAGCTGAACGCTTCCAGGGCGCGGCGCAGTCCCTCGCGCGCGACCGGTTCGTCGTCGGCCACGACCACCGTGATGGGAGCCAACGTCGCCCGCGGGGCGCTCACGGGTGCACCGGCAGGCGGAGGGTGGCATGGACCCCACGGTCGAGCGGCCGAACGTCCAGGGTCGCGGCCGCGCCGTGGAGCACGTCGAGTCGTTGCCGCAGCCGCCGGAGTCCCGTCCCGGCCGCCGACGCCAGCTGCGCCGTGGTTGTCCCCGCGCCGTCATCGCGCACCTCGATCACCAGGGCGCCGCCGTCGCGTGACGCGCGAATGGTGAGCGTGGTGGGCTCGACCCGTGGGCCGGCCCCGTGACGGACGGCATTCTCGACAAGGGTCTGCAGGGCAAACGCCGGGACCTCGCAGTCCTGCACCTCGGGCGGCACGTCCGCCTCCACGCGCAGTCGATCGCCGAACCGGATGCGCTCGATATCGAGGTACCGGCGCACAAAGGCCCACTCGTCGGCCAGGGGCACCTGGTCCCGGTGCGCGCCTAACGACGTCCGCAGCAGGCCCGCGACATCCTCCGCGGCGCGGGCGGCGCGCTCCGGGGCCATCGGCGCCAGCTGGGCGACGGTATGCAACGCGTTGAACAGGAAATGCGGATTGAGTTGGCCGCGTAACGCGGCGAGCTGGGCCTCAGCCGCCGCGGCCTCCGCCCGCCCGGCACGTGAGGTGGCCGCCGACGCGTAGCCAATCCCTGCCTGCATCACGTACAGCCAGACGCCCATGACCAGGAACGGCCCCAGCGCATACCCGATCACCAGCACCGGCTGCCAACGCACCAGGCTCTCGATGAGGCTGTTCGTCACGAACCAGCACGCCGCGTATCCCGACGCCGCGACCAGGTGCCACGCCACAAAGCGCACTTGCATCGGTTGCGGCCAGGGCAGCCGCCGAACGGTGTACGACACCAGCGGGCTGATCGGCACGCCGGCGAGAACCATGCGCCCGCCGATCAGCGCGGCCTCCGGCCACGGGAGGTCATGCGCTGTCACGACCAGGAGCGCGAACAGCCCCCAGACCGGGAGCCATCCGATGATGATCTGCAGCCAAATCCAGGTGCGCGACATGACGAAAGGTTGAGACGCAGTGCGACGGACGCCAGCAGGTCGTGGTGGTGGACGCACCACCGATCAGGTCACGCGAGCGTCAGCCGATCCGGGGCACGGGGGTAGCGAACACACGCTCCCCGGACCAAGGCCGCGCGGGATCTCGTCAGCGCGGCGCTGTCGCCGAGATGCGCCTTGCCTCGATGACCAGCGCGGCCTCGTCCCAGTTCTTGCCATCGTCGCTCGAGCGATCCTGCACGAACTTGAACGACGTGGGGGTGATGTCCGTGAACCGCGAGCGTGTGAGCGCCCCGGGTTCGCTCCCGCGCCCGGTCAGCTCCATGCGCCCCTGCGCCATCGCGGCGGTGCCGGTGGTGATGCGGCCCCGCGGCCCGTCGACGGCCGTGGTCATCCAGCGCCGGTCCGTGGCGTTCCAGACGCGAACCGCGAGGGAAAGCGCCGTCGGGTTCCCGGAGCCGTCCACGATCCGCAGTTCATCCTCGATCGCGTGGCCATCCAGGACCTTCCACGCCTTCCAGCTACCGAGCAACCGCGGCGCTCCATGGATGCGTGCCGCGAGGCCCGAGACCTTGGGGCGCACGGTCAGCTCCCAGTGCCCCACGAGGAAGTCGAACTGCGACGCCTCGCGCGACACGGTCGCCGCGGGCGGTGTGGCCGTGCGTGACGGGTGCTGGGCGTGGACGAGCGAGGTGGCGAGGACGAGTACCGGGAAGACGCGGAAGATGCGCATGGCGAGGGGAGTGGACGACCGCACGCTACCGCCTCGACACCCGTGGTGGGGCGCGCGTTCGCCGAGCGGGCGTTTGGGGCGGGTGAGTGACCGTCCCACCAGTGGCCGCGGCACCGGGGGCCACCGATCATGCCGCTCACCTCCTCGCCGACCTGGCCCGTGACCCTCGCTGCCTCGCTCCGACACGTCTCGAAGGATTACCCCGTGGGTTCGGGGCGCTTCGCGGCGTTGACCGACCTGACCGTTGACCTGCAGCCCCGGGAGTTCACCGTGGTGATCGGCGAGTCCGGCAGCGGCAAGTCGACGCTGCTCGGCCTGCTGGCCGGGATCGACCGCCCCTCGTCAGGCACGGTGGAGGTGGCGGGGGTCGACCTGGGACAGCAGAGCGAGCGCGCGCTCTCCCGCTGGC
The DNA here is from genome assembly GCA_016794835.1 of Gemmatimonadota bacterium. GTDB lineage: Bacteria > Gemmatimonadota > Gemmatimonadetes > Gemmatimonadales > Gemmatimonadaceae > RBC101. The sequence continues at coordinate 9,835 of JAEUJL010000249.1, forward strand.
GGGGACGTGCCCTCGGGTTGGTCTTCCAGTTCTTCCAGCTGATCCCGACGTTGACGGCCTGCGAGAATGTCCAGCTCCCCATGGACTTCTGCGACACCTGGCCCCGGAACGAGCGCCGCGCGCGCGCCCTCGCGCTCCTCGACCAACTCGGCGTGGCAGACCAGGCCGACAAGCTGCCCTCGCGCCTGTCCGGCGGCCAGCAGCAGCGCGTCGCCGTGGCCCGCGCCCTCGCCAATGACCCGGCCCTCCTCCTCGCCGACGAACCGAC
>JAEUJL010000250.1 GCA_016794835.1 Gemmatimonadota bacterium
GGACCCACGTGGCGACCGTGGAGCAGGCCTACACCCCCGCCACCCGCGCCGCGGCCCTCGCGCAGGTCGACCAACTCGCCGGGGCCGCTGACACCATCAGCCCCATCGCCTTCGACCTCGCCGTCGCGCGCATCCTCGCCCGCGCCGACAACGGCCACACCAACGTCGGGGCCTTCCAGCGCGGGATGCGGTATCCGAAGGTCGGGCTGCGCTTCGTCCCCCTCGAGAACTCGGTCTACGTCTTCCGGGCCCGCCCCGAACATCGCGACCTCCTCGGCGCACGACTGGTCAGTGTCGACGGCACCCCGTTTGACCAACTACGGTCTGCAGCACACGCACTGACCGGCGGCACCCCCGCCTTTCGCGATCGCTTCGTCCCGATCCTGGTCGAGAGCCCCCCGCAGCTCAATGCTGTCGGCGCCGCGCGCGCCGCCACACACGCCACCTATCGCTTCGCGCTCGTGGACGGATCGACCGTTGAGCGGCGGTTGGAGGTCGAACCCGTCGAGCGGAACCTGCGAATCCCCGTGACGCGGTGGCTCTACCCCGAGCCCGTGGCCGGTGACTCCTCCACCTGGGCGGCGCTGCAACCCGCGCAGGTGCCGTGGGCATTGCAGGACCCCGTCGCCCGCTTTCGCCTCACGCACAACCCGGCCGCGCGCCTCGCGATCGTCGAGCTGCGCCAGAACATGACCACCGGCGCCGCGAACATCAGCGACTTCCTCCGCGGCGCCACCGATTCACTCCAGAAGTGGACCCCCGACTGGATCGTCCTCGACCTGCGCATGAACGGCGGCGGCGACCTGAACACCACCCGCACCTTCGCCCGCGCGCTGCCGGTCCTCGCGCGGCAACGCGTCTTTGTCCTCACCAGCCCCTGGACCTTCTCGGCCGCGATCTCGACCGTGGGGTACCTCAAGCAGGCGGCCCCGGACCGGGTGACCATCGTCGGCGAGGAGATCGGCGACCGGCTGGAGTTCTGGGCCGAGGGGCGGCCGGTGACCCTGGTGAATACGGGGATCGTGCTGTCGGTGTCGCGCGAGCGGCACGACTACGCGAACGGGTGCCGGGCGTATCGCGATTGCCACGGCTCCGTCGTGCGCCAGCCGATCGCGGTGCCCTCGTTGCTCCCGGACGTGGTCGCGCCGTGGACGCTGGGAGCCTACCGGTCGGGGGTGGACCCGGGGATGGCGGCCGTGGAGCGGCGCATTCGCGCGACCGGCGCCTCGGGGCGGTGAGCGTCGTCACTGACCATCGTTCTCCCGGTGTCCACTGGCCCGTGCCGGTTGGCCGGCATGAAGCCGGCGCCGTACAGCGCTACGTCAAGCCACTCGCGTCCGCTTCTTCGTCTGGACGGTGACGGAGACCCCCAGCCGCGCCAGCAACTCGACCAGGGCATCAATGCTGAACTGATCGATCTTGCCCCGCCGGAGCGCACTGACCCGCGGTTGAGACACGCCCAGTACCTTCGCGGCCCGGACCTGCGTCAGCCCGCGATCTTCGATCGCCTGGTTCAGCGTGATCATCAGGTCGCTGCGAATGAGGAGATGCGCCGCCTCCTCGGGCGGGAATCCGACGTCGACAAACACGTTGCCTGAGCCACGACGCATGCGCACGGCCATGCCTACTTGCCTCCCTTCGAGCGATCACGCAGTACCGCCTGATACCGCGCCCGGCCGAGCTCGAGATCAAGCCGGGGAGTTTGTTGCGACTTCTTCTGGAACACATGCAGTACGTAGACAGCCTCGGCGAACTTTGCCACAAAGAAGAGGCGGAATGCCCCGGCGACGCGAACCCGGATCTCCCACACCCCGGCGCCCACGGTGGCCATTGGTTTCCCGTCGCGGGGCTCTCTCCCTCGCTGCACCTGACGGAGGTCGTATCCGAGCTCCCGCCGGACCTCGGCCGGAAGGGCCCGGAGATCCTCGTGGGAGCTGCCAACCCAGGTAACAGGCTTCTCGTGCACGACGGAGTATATCGAAACAGATATATTCGCGCAAGGCGAGGACGCTCCCCGGGCGTTTTCCGGTCGTTCCTCCTGTCATCCCGGGCATTCTCTGGGCGCACACCATGGGCGACCCGAAGCCGCCCCGGCGCCCCCCCTTGCGCCGACCCTCCCCGCCTTGCTGCGTAGACAGGTCGCTTTCCCGCACACATTTGCCATGACCCCCGCCCGATCGATCATCGCCCTCACCGTGGCCGGCCTGCTCGCCGCCGGCGCCTCGCGCGCTTCCGCGCAGGCCATGGATCACAGCAAGCACCGCATGGGCCCCGAGATTGTCATCCCCAAGGGGGCCCTCTATACCAAGGCCGACGTCGAGTTCATGCAGGGGATGATCGCCCACCACGCCCAGGCCATCGTGATGTCGCGCATGGCGGAGACCAATGGGGCGAATCCGCAGGTGCTCAAGCTCTCGCGCAAGATCGACCAGTCGCAGCTGCCCGAGATCAACATCATGCAGGACTGGCTCCGCCGGTACGGGCAGTTCGCCCCGGACACCTCCTCCTGGCACGACATGCAGATGGACGGCATGCTCACCACCGACGA
>JAEUJL010000267.1 GCA_016794835.1 Gemmatimonadota bacterium
ACTGCGATCATCGGCCCCTCGGGCTGCGGCAAGTCCACGCTGCTGCGGTGCCTGAACCGGATGCACGAGACCATTCCGGGCGCCCGGGCCGAGGGCGAAGTCGAGCTGGACGGCACCGACATTTACGGCCGCGGGATCAACCCGATCGAGGTGCGGCGGCGCATCGGCATGGTCTTCCAGCGACCGACCCCCTTCCCCACCATGTCGATTCGCGACAACGTCGCCGCCGGATTCCGTGGGATGCCGGGGGCCCCGCCACGGCGGGACATCGACCAGACGGTGGAATCGTCCCTGCGCCGCGCCGCCTTGTGGGACGAGGTCAAGGATCGGTTGAAGGACTCGGCCACTGGGCTCTCGGGTGGACAGCAACAGCGCCTCTGCATCGCGCGCGCACTGGCGACCAACCCGCGCGTCCTCCTGCTCGACGAGCCGACTGCTTCGCTGGACCCGTTGTCGACGCAGAAGGTGGAGGAGCTGGTGTATGAGCTGCGCGGCACGGTCACGGTCATCATCGTGACGCACAACATGCAGCAAGCCGCACGGGTGTCCGACCGCACCGCGTTCATGCTGATGGGCGACCTCGTCGAGGTCTCGCCCACGCGCCAGCTGTTCACGGCGCCGAGCGACTCGCGCACCGAGGCGTACATCACGGGACGTTTCGGATGACGGCGACCGGAGGGACGAGCACGACCGGGAGTGTCGCGGCCAACGCGTTTTCCTTCTGGTACGGCGAAAAGCAGGCGCTGCACGAGGTCACGCTGGAGCTCCCGCCGCGCGCCGTCACCGCCTTCATCGGGCCATCGGGCTGCGGCAAGTCGACCTTCCTGCGGTCGATCAACCGCATGAATGACATGATCCCCGGCACGCGGCACACCGGGACGATCACCCTGGACGACTCCCCGATCCACGACGCGCGCATGGATGTCGTGCAGCTGCGGCAACGCGTCGGGATGGTCTTCCAGCGCTGGAACCCCTTCCCGCGGTCGATCTACGAGAACGTGGCCTACGGGCCGCGCATCAACGGCGTCAGCGAGCGGCAGGAGCTCGACCAGATCGTCGAGTCCGCCCTGCGCCGCGCCGCCCTGTGGGAGGAAGTGAAGGATCGCCTGCGCCAGTCCGCGCTCGGACTCTCCGGCGGGCAACAGCAACGCTTGTGCATCGCGCGCGCGCTGGCCAACCAGCCCGAGGTGCTCCTCCTGGACGAACCGTGCTCGGCCCTCGACCCGATTGCCACGCAGCGCATCGAGGAGCTGTTGTATGAACTCAAGGCCGAGTTGACGATCGTCATGGTCACGCACAACCTGCAGCAGGCCGCGCGGGTGAGCGATCGCACCGCGTTCTTTTACCTCGGCCGGCTCATCGAGGTCGGGTTGACGCAGGAGATGTTCACGAGCCCGCGCGAGGAGCGCACCGAGGCCTATATCACCGGGAGATTTGGATGAGCCCTTCTGACGCCGGCTTCCGGCACTTTCACGACCAGCTCTCGACGCTCAAGCAGCGCCTGCTCGACATGTCGGCGCGGGCGGAGGAGCTCGTGGAGCTGGCCGTGGACGCCCTGCTCTCCCGCGACAAGGACGCGGCCGACCAGGTGATCCAGCGCGACCGTGAGATCGACCTCCTCGAGGTGGAGGTCGAGACCCTGGCGATCGAGCTCCTGGCGCTGCAACAGCCCATGGCCCGCGACCTCCGCTTCCTCATCGGCGCCATCAAGGTGTCCAGCGACCTGGAGCGGGTCGGCGACCACGCCGTGAACATCGCGCAGAGTGCCCTGCGACTGATCGCCCTGCGCGCGACCGCCGTGCCGGACCCGGAAATCGAGGACATGGCGCGGCGCGCCCGTCGGATGCTCGCGGACGCCCTGGATGCGTTCATTCGCGCCGACGGACAGCTGGGCCGGGCCGTCTGCAAGGCGGATGACCAGGTCGACGCCTTGCACGACTCGATGTTCCGCATTCTCTTGACGCATATGATGGCGGACGCGCGGACGATCAACCCGTCGCTCGAGCTCCTGCTCGTCAGCCGTAACCTGGAGCGTGTGGCAGACCTTGCGACCAACATCGGCGAAGACGCGGTCTTCCTCGCGGAAGGCAAGTCCATCAAGCACCGCTTCGAGTTCGACGCGAAGGACGCTGAGACCAGCGGCCCTCCCGCCTGATGGCGCGGTCCGGCTGGCCGCGATCGACATCGGGTCCAACTCGATCCGGCAGCTGATCGCTGACGTCACCCCCAGCGGGCAGATCCGCATCATCGACGAGATGAAGGCGGCCCCCCGCCTCGGGGCCGGGGTGGACATGAACGGCATCATGAGCGAGGAGGCGATCCTCGATGCCCTGGAATCCCTGTCGCGCATGAGCACGCTCGCGCGACAGTATGGCGTCTCCCGCATCGACACTGTCGCGACGAGCGCGGTCCGCGACGCCGCCAACGGCAAGGGCTTCGTCGACCTCGTGCGCCGCGAAACCGGGCTGCGCATCCGGGTGCTCCAGGGCGACGACGAAGCCCGCCTGGCCTTCCGGAGTGCCCAGGCCCATTTCGATCTCGCGCGCTCCCGCGCGGTCGTCATGGACATCGGAGGGGGCTCCCTCGAGCTCGCCACCAGCGCCGGGGGCTTGATCGACCGGCTGGCGTCGTTCCCCTTTGGCGCGATCCGGATGACCGAGCAGTTCCTCGGCGCGCGCCCCACGCGCAAGGACGTCCGCGCCCTGCGCAAGTTCGTCCGGGAGGACATTCGCAAGGCGTTGCCCCTGAAGGACTGGCGCCGGGCCATGCTCATCGGCTCGGGGGGCACCTTCACGAACCTCGCCGGGATGTACCTCTACCGACGCGGTGCATCCACCGCCGCCGGCAAGGTGCACGGCACCAAGCTGCCACGGGAGGAGGTCGAACACCTCATCGACCTGCTCCAGACGGCCTCCCCCGCCGAGCGCGCGCAGATCCGGGGACTCAACACGGGTCGTGCCGACATCATCCTGGCCGGACTCGTCGTCGCGGCCGAGGTGATGGCGCGCATCGAGGCGCGCCACCTCGTCGTCTCCGGATACGGGATTCGCGAGGGCATCCTCCTCGAGGGGGCGCAGGTGCAGTCGGTCCCCGCAGACCCCGGGGTCGCGCGGGCCCGCTCGGTGCGCACGCTCGCCGAGCGCTGCCACTTCGAGCAACCGCATGCCGAGCACGTCCAGCGACTTGCACTCCAGTTGTTCGATGCGATCGGCCCTCGCCTGGGCTGCACGTCCGCCGATCGCGATGTGCTCTCCGATGCGGCGCTCCTGCACGACATCGGCTACCACATCAACTACGACCAGCACCACAAGCACTCCTACCACCTGATCCTCCACGCGGACCTGCTCGGCATGTCGCCCGAGGAACAGATGCTGGTGGCCGCGGTCGCGCGTTATCACCGGGGGACAGAGCCAAAGGCGAAGCACTCCGCCTTTGGGACCCTCAGCCCAGAGAACCAGCGCCGCGTGGAGATCCTCGGCGGGATCCTGCGTGTCGCCGATGGCCTCGACCGCGGCCACGTCGGCGCCATCGCGAGCGTGAAGGTGCGGTGGACCGAGCGCGCCCTGCGCCTCACCCCGGTCGCGGATCCACGCGCCAAGGTCGTGCGCCTCGAGCTGTGGGGCGCCGAGCGCAAGCGCAAGCTGCTGGAGAAGGTGACGGGCGTGCCGGTCGTGGTCGTCGGCCACGCCTGACGAGCCCCGCGGGCCGCTGCAGCGGCGCCCGCGCTACCCCTCCCTGACCTTCTTCCGCCGCGTGCGCTTGGCGGGGAGTGGCGCCTCCTCGCGCATGCGCCCATTGCTCGTCATCGCGTCGTACTCCTCCAGCGACAGGGCCCGCATCTCGGCCGTGGCGTACCGGCTGATCATGCGATCGAGCCCCCAGGGGTCGCGCAGCAACCGATAGTGCGTGGCGATCTCCTCGTCCGGAGACGGGGCGTTGACCTGCACGTACGTGCCGTCCGCATGCAGCGTCCACGCCTGGCGATTGTCATCGAGGCAGGTATCCAGCAGCGACCGGAGCCGGGCCTGCAGCGCGCGCTCCTCGACCGGGGTGATCACCTCCACCCGCCGCTCCAGGTTGCGCGGCATCCAGTCCGCCGAGCCGATGTAGAACTCCTCCGCCCCGCCGTTGGCAAACGAGAAGATGCGTGAGTGCTCGAGGAAGCGGCCGATGATGCTGCGCACGCGGATGCGGTCGCTGACGCCGGGGAGCCCCGGGCGCAGGCAGCAGATGCCACGCACGATGAGGTCGATGGACACCCCGGCTTGCGACGCGTCGTAGAGCGCGGCGATGACCTCGGGATCGACGATGGCATTGAGCTTGGCCACGATGCGGGCGGGCCGGCCCGCGCGGGCGTGCGCCGCCTCACGCGCGATGAGGCCCAGGAAGCGGGCCTTCATCGTCGTCGGCGCCACCAGCAGCTTGCGATACTCCCGCTGCCGCGAGAACCCGGTGAGCAGGTTGAACACGTCGGAGATGTCCGACGCGATCTCCTCGTTGACCGTGAAGAGGCCGAGGTCGGTGTAGACCCGGGCGGTCTTCGAATTGTAGTTCCCCGTGCCGATGTGGACGTACCGACGAATCCCATCGGGATCGCGGCGCACGATCAGGGCGATCTTCGCGTGTGTCTTGAGCCCCGGGAGTCCATAGGCCACGTGCACCCCGTGGTCCTCGAGAGTGCGCGCCCAGGTGATGTTGTTGGCTTCGTCACCCCGTGCCTGCAGCTCCACGAGCACCGCCACCTGCTTGCCGCGTTGGGCCGCCTCGGTGAGCGCCTGCACGATCGCCGTGTCGCCCGAGGTGCGGTACAGGGTCGTCTTGAGCGCGAGGACCGCCTCGTCGGTGGCGGCGCTCTCAAAGAAGCGCTCCACGCTCATGGCGAACGACTCGAACGGATGATGCACGAGGATGTCGCGTTCGCGAATGGCGTCGAAGATCGGCCGTTCGACGTCGCGCAACTCGTGCGGTACGAGCGGGGCGTACGGCGTGTCCCGCAGCTCCGGCATGTCGACGGTCGCTAGCCCCATCAGGTCGGCCAGCTCCACCAGCGAACCCACGTCGTGCACGTCGCGCTCGGCCAGGGGCAACACATCCGACGGAGCGCCCTCGCGCAACTCCTCCAGCAACAGCCGGCGGACATGCTCCGGCATCCCGGTCTCCACCTCCAGGCGCACCACCTCACCGAACCGGCGCTGGAAGACCTGCTCCTCGATGGAGGCGAGCAGGTCCTCCGGCTCGTCGGCC
>JAEUJL010000283.1 GCA_016794835.1 Gemmatimonadota bacterium
CCGGTGCGTGCCGTGCGATCGGCGTAGTCCGCCCAGGAATACTCGCACCACTTGCCGAGGTCCTTGTGCCGCAGGGCCACCCGGCTGCCCCACCGGGCGGCATTGGCGCGCAGGACCGCGGGGAGGGGGTGCTGGTCGGTGACCGGGGGAAGGTCGGCCCCCCGCGCCTCGGTGCGCGCCGTCATGATGCTGCCCCCAGGTAGGCTTCGATGACGGCGGGGTGCGCGCGCACCTCCTCGGGACGCCCGATCGCCAGCACCCGGCCAAAGTCCATCGCCAGCACGCGGTGGGCGAGGTCCATGACCATGTGCATGTCGTGCTCCACGAGGATCATGGCGACCTGCAGTTCCTCGTTGATCTCCCGGATGTACCGCGCCATGTCCTCGCTCTCCTCGAGGTTCATGCCGGCGGCCGGCTCATCGAGGAGGAGCAGGCGCGGTTCCATGGCCACCGCGCGGGCGACTTCCACGCGCTTGCGCACCCCGTAGGGCAGCAGCGCCACGGGCTGGAACCGGTACGGCTCGAGCTCCAGCAGCTCAATGATGTCCTCGCAGTGGCGCCGCTGGGCCAGCTCCTCCCGGCGGGCCGGGCCCCACCACCAGGCGCCCGCCAGGAACCCCGTCTGCATCAGGTGGTGCCGGCCGAGGAGGATGTTCTCCAGCACGGTGAGGTGGCTGAACAAGCCGAGGTTCTGGAAGGTGCGCGCCACGCCGCGGGTGGCGATGGTCGTCGGCGAGAGGCCGGACAGCCGCTCGCCGCCCAGGGTGATGGTCCCCTCGCTCGGCTTGTAGACGCCGTTGAGGCAGTTGAAGATGGACGTCTTTCCGGCGCCATTGGGTCCAATGATCGCAAACAGCTCGCCGGGGTTCACGGTGAAGCTCACCCCGGTCAGCGCCGACACGCCGCCGAACCGCAGCGTGATCCCCTCGACCGTCAGCAAGGGAGTCGTCATGCGCTCCACCGCTTCTTGCGCCGATAGGTCTTCACGTCGCGGTACGACCGTTGCGCGGCCCCGGCGCCGCCGCCGAGGTAGAACTCGCGCACGTCCTGGTCCTCGGCCAGCTCGGCCGACGGCCCGTCACGCACGATCTTGCCATGCTCCATGACGTACCCATAGCGGGCGACGGACAGCGCCATCGTCGCGTTCTGCTCCACGAGCAGGACACTCGTCCCCGCGGCGTGGATCGTGGCGATGATCTCCCGCACCTGGTCGACGACTTTGGGGGCCAGGCCTAACGATGGTTCATCCAGGAGCAGCAGGCGCGGGGCGCTCATGAGGGCGCGCCCGATGGCCACCATCTGCTGCTCGCCCCCGGACAGGTAGCCCGCAATGGCCCCGCGTCGCTCCGCCAGGCGCGGAAACATCCCATAGATGTGGTCCTGGCGTGCTCGCGCCTCCGCCGCCGGCTGCGTGAACCCCCCGACGCGCAGGTTCTCCTCGACCGTGAGTTCGGCGAACAGGCGCCGTCCTTCCATGACCTGGGCGAGGCCATGCCGCACGATCGCCGGGGCCGTGGCGTTGGTGACCTCCATGCCGTCCACTTCCACCCGCCCCTTGGTGCACCGCCCACGCTGGATCCCCAACAACCCGGTGATGGCGCGGAGCAAGGTGGTCTTCCCCGCCCCGTTGGCGCCAAGCAGCGCGACCACGGAATTCTGGGGCACCTCAAGACTCACCCCGCGCAGGACGAGGATGACGTCAGAGTAGACCACTTCGAGGTTGCGCACCGCCAGGAGGGGAGCGGTCACGGCGTTGGCGCGGCGAGGGAGGGTACCGGGGGCGCGCGAAGGTACCGCGGCACAGACATTCGTCAAGGCAACTCTCCCGTTTGGGCGGCGCCACACGCGCCACGCATCACCACACGCGTGAACCATCCAGAAAACGAATCACCGCCCGGTGCGCGGGCGGTGATGAGGGGCCGGATTGGGGTTCGTCAACTCGTGCGGTCGCCGTGCGCCGTCGTACCGATCGGGCCGACCGGGGTCACCGGCGGACGCACCGGTGGCTGCGGACGGTCCACCGGGGCCCCCGCGCCACAGTGGGTGCCGCACCCCAGGGCCATCCAGAAGAACGCACTGCGGCCACCCGCGACGTCCGTATTCATCGCCTCGATCGTGAAGCCATGTGTCGTGATGCGCTCGGCCGTCCCCACCACAGCCGGCGGCGACGTACCGGCCGGAAGCCCCGCGTCGCAGGCGGTGATCAGGACCACCGGGGGCGTGGCGAACGGCACGGCGAATTGCACCTCCAGTCCCGTGAAGATGTTGCCGCCCGTTGGAGCCACCGCCACCGCGGCCGTCACGCCGCTGTCGACGATCATCGCGGGCGAGGGCGTTCCCGGGCTGGCCACGGCCACCGCGTTCATGGCGGCGCGCCCCGGCCACCCGCCGCCATTGCGCGCATTGAGGCTGATGTCAGTCGGCGTGGCCGCGGCAGCCACCCCGACGAGGGTCGGCCGCTGCTGCAGCACCGCCGTGCCGCTCACGAGTCCGAACACGGTGACCTCCAGCGTCGAGTCCCCCTGGTGGCGCACCGGGGTGGCGACCAGGGTGGGTGCACTGGGCAGCGCATGCTGGAAGCGGTACGTCCAGCCGTTCCAGTCTCCGGAGAGGCAATCGGCCGCACTGAAGCGCGGCGGCAGCACCACCGTGCGCACGTCCACGCTGGCGGTCGCGGGCGACCCTGGACGCTCGAGCGCTGCGATCCAGTGCATCCCGGCGCTCCCCGCGCTGCAATCCGAATTGCGGGCGGCGATGGTGAATCCGGTGCGGTTCGCGCCCACGATCACCGGCACGGCGGCGATGGTGCCGAGTCCGGCGTCGACGCCATCGGAGGAGGCCATCGCCACGACACGCACCGCGTCGTCGGGGAATGGCGTGGGAAAGGTGACCTGGAAGACGCGCCAATCTCCCGGGACGCCGTCAGGGGTGAAGAAGGCGGCCGGGATTCGACCGTGCGAGATCAGGGTCTGGGCGAGCGGAGTCGACATGGCGGATGGGCAGGTGACACCATCCTGAACGGGCCGACCCGCGCCCGCTTCTCACGCGCGCGTCAGCGATAGCGCGCCGGAAATCGCCGTGCCAGGTATCGCTGCTCGCCGAAGATGGCCTGCAAGGGAATCCCGGGCTTGTCGAGCAGCATCGCCACCTCGTTCCCGTAGCAGCGCAGCACCTGCCCCTCGACGGAAAGCCGTTCGGGCTTGCTGAGGAGGCGCACCTGGCCGGCGAGGCGTGCGTCCGGTTCCGGAAGGGGCTTGCCGTTCGGGGCGACGAACCGCAGCCCGCTCTCCGAGCAATCCACCACCTCGAGTTCCGCGCCGTCCAGGTAGAACCGCGGGCGGGCCTGGGGGGGATAGGGGATCCGGTAGGTGGCTCGATCGAAAGCGAAGGACATCGGCGTCGCGACGGGTCCTCCAGAGTATCGCCCCCAGCGGGCCCGAACCTGAGCCAATCGAGTTGCCCGACTCGTGGCGGGGTGGCAACGTTGGGCAGCTCGGCTGACCCATTCTCCCGCGTTGCCATGTTCCCGAAACGACTCCTGGCCGTCCCCGTTGCCGCCCTGGCGGCCACCTTCCCTCCCGGCCGGCTCGCAGACGCGGCCGCCCCTGTGCCCTGGATCACATTGGCGCCGCATGTGCATGACGGGCACCTGCACGACCTCGCCCCGGCGGCTATCGACTCGAGCCTGCTCGCCGGCTACCGCTGGCGGAACATCGGCCCGGATCGCGGCGGCCGGTCCATCGCGGTGAGCGGGGTGCGTGGGCGGAGGAACGAGGCGTACTTCGGCGCGGTGGGGGGTGGCCTGTGGAAGACGACCGATGGCGGCGAGACCTGGGCGGCGGTGACCGACGGCCAGATTCGCAGTGCGTCGGTCGGGGCCATTGCCGTGAGCGAGAGCCATCCGGACGTGGTCTACATCGGGATGGGCGAGAGCTGCATCCGCGGCAACATCATGCCGGGGGACGGCATCTACAAGTCGACCGACGCCGGCAAGACGTGGAGCCATGTCGGCTTCCGCACCGTGGATGCGATCTCGAAGATCCGCGTGCACCCGACCAACCCGGACATCGTGTTCGCGGCGGTCTTTGGCAAGTACAGCGTGCCGAGCGAGGAGCGCGGGGTCTACAAGTCGACAGATGGCGGGAAGAGCTGGCGGAAGGTGCTGTATCGCGACGCGCGCACCGGGAGTGTCGACCTCTCGATCGACCCGAAGAACCCGAACGTGATCTTCGCCGCCCTCTGGGAGGCGTACCGCAAGGAGTACCAGATGTCGAGCGGGGGCCCGGGGAGCGGGCTCTTCAAGTCCACGGACGGCGGCGAGACCTGGACGGAGATCACGCGGGCGCCCGGGATGCCGGCGACGGGGCTGGTGGGCAAGATCGGCGTGGCGGTCTCCCCGGCCAACGGCAACCGCGTGTATGCGCTGGTGGAGAACGACAAGGGCGGGCTCTTCCGCAGCGATGACGCCGGCGCGACCTGGACGTTGATCAACGAGAACCGCTCGATCCGGCAGCGGGCCTTCTATTACACGCACGTCTTTGCGGATCCCAAGAACGCCGACGTGGTCTACCTGCAGAACACGTCGCAGTTCCGCTCCACGGATGGTGGCAAGACGCTGACCAATGCCGGCAACGGGACGCACGGCGACTTCCATGACCTGTGGATCGACCCGGATGACCCGACGCACCTTGTGACCGGCAATGACGGCGGTGGCGCGGTGTCCACCAACAATGCCGGGCGCTGGACGGACCAGGACTTCCCGACCGCGCAGTGGTACCACGTGATCACGACGAGCCACACGACGTATCATGTGTGCGGCTCGCAGCAGGACAACAGCACGTTGTGCACGCCCTACAACTGGAACGCCGCCGCCTTCGGCCTCGGCGCCGGCGGACGGCGGGGCGGCGGCGGGGGCGGGGGCGGTGGTGCGCCGCGCGGGGACATCACCTCGGGCGGCATGGCCGTGTCGTACCAGGCCGGCGGGGGTGAACCGGGCTACATCGCGCCGGACCCGCGCGATCCCGACCTCTTCTATTCGGGCACGAACAACGGCTCCTACGTCGACAAGTTCAACCGCCGGCTCAACACGTCACGCGAGGTGAACCCGTATCCGTGGTTCTACTCCGGCGAGCCGTCGAAGGAGATCAAGGAGCGGTGGCAGTGGACCTTCCCGATCATCTTCTCCAAGGCCGACCCGTCGTTGCTGTTCGTCTCGTCGCAGCGGCTCTGGGCGACGCGCGATGGCGGAAAGACGTGGATGAAGCTCTCGGGCGACCTGACGCGCCATGCCCCGGAGACCCAGGAAAAGTCCGGCGGGCCGATCACCGGGGACATGAATGGCCCCGAGGTCTACGGCGTGATCTTCTCGGTCGGACCGGGCAAGAAGGACGCGAACCTCATCTGGACGGGGTCGGACGACGGTCTCGTGCACGTGACGCGCGACTTCGGGAAGACGTGGGCCAACGTCACGCCCAAGGAGATGCCGGACTTCGGGCGCGTCAGCCAGATCGATGCCTCGAGCTTCGCGGCCGGCACGGCGTACCTCTCGGTGCGCAAGCCGCTGCTTGACGATCGCTCCCCCTACATCTTCAAGACGACCGACTTCGGCCGCAC
>JAEUJL010000331.1 GCA_016794835.1 Gemmatimonadota bacterium
GCGTCCCGCAGCCGGGACTCGTACTGCCCGATGAACCGGAAGAAGATCGCCCGGTTGAGCTGGTACTCCATGCGCAGCCGCGGGATGTTCGTCCGCAGGATCGTCGTGTTGTCGCGCGCCCGACGGAACTCCTGGTGCAGCATGACCAGGCTCGTCCGCAACTGGGGGGTCGGCCGCAGGTCGATCGTCACGTTCACGTCCCGCCGCTTGGCGCGCGCTGTCTCGAAGAACTCCGCGTCGCGCCCGAACGTCGTGTTGAACGACGCACCGAACTTCTGGAACTGCGGGGTCGTGATACGGAACTGCAGTTGGCGCGCCGGCACGCGGTGCCCCACGTTGAACTTCACCGTGTCGCGCAACGCCCCGCGGTCCCGTTCCACGTAGTAGTCGAAGTACCGCGAGGGCTGGAAGGCAAAGCTCTCCACGGACGGCGTGAGCCCCATCCCCCATCCGCCGCGAAACTGGAAACTCGTCGAGAGGGAGGCCCGCGTCTCGAGCGGCACCTCGCCATTGAAGAAGTCGTCGTAGGTCCAGGTGCCCTGCAGGCTCAGGAAGGTCATCATCTGCTCGACCACCGAGCCGCGCGTGCCAAACCAGGTGTAGCGCTGGTTCGCCTGCGGCTGCACGTAGTCGGTGCGCGCCACAAAGCCGGTGCGTGTCGCGAAGTTCGGGCTCACCCCTTCAATGGAGTTGCGGAACCCGTAATTGCGGCCGGTGCGATCAAAGCTGGCTTCCCAGATCGAGCCATTCGACCCGATATCATCCACCGAGGTGCGACTCGCCGCGTACTGGTACTGCAGCGCATAGATGTTGCGCATCAGAAAGCGACCATCGGCGTTGTAGACCTGGTTGTAGTCGCTCCCTTCGCGCCGGTCCGTGACCGTGAAGCCGATATTGCTCTGCGTGCTGATATCGCGGCGCAGGCGCACCACGTTGAACAACGGGTTCTCGTTCCCGCTCGCCGAGTACTTCTCGTTGTCCACGGCCGAGAGGATGCCGAGGTCGAAGCGCGAGATCTTGCCCGTCAGCTTCGTCGCCACCACCGGCTGTACGATGCGCCGCGTGTAGACCAGCTGGTTCGGCGTGTCGATCTGCTCGTTCCCCTCCACAAAGAAGGGGCGCAACTCGGGGAAGAACAGGGCGAATCGCACGTCGCCGGGAATCTGCCCGGCGTCCGCCTCGACCTGGGAAAAATCGGGATTGATCGTTCCGTTGATCGTCAGGTTCGGGGTCAGCCCCCACCGGACGTCGCCCCCGTACTGTGGCTTGGACCCGTACTTCCAGGCGCCATTGTCGTCGGCGCCATTGAACGCGGTGGTGACCACCGGCGTCACGTCGAGCACCAGGCCGCGTCGCAGGTCGTGGATCCCGGTCAGTCGCCCGGACTGCATCAGCAACGACGCATTGCCGCGGCTCGTGACGGTCCACGTGTCCTGGTAGCTGTTCCGCTGCGTGTTGCGCACGACCTGCAGCCCCCAGTTGAGCACGGAGCCCACGCGATAGCGGATCGACTTGAAGGGCACGCGCAGCTCAACCTCGTAGCCGAACTCCGTGATCCGCCCCTTGGACTGCCAGATCATGTCCTGGTTGAGGTCGGCGTTGCCGAGTCCGGCGCGGGAGAAACCGCCACCCCCGCCGCCACCACCACCGCCGCCGCGACCGCCGCGACCCCCACCGCCAAAGCCCCCTTCGGTGCGAATGCCGTCGCTCTGCACGCCTAACGGGTTCACGGCAAAGACGAACGCCTGGCGCCGGTCGTTGAAGGTGTCCAGGATGAACTGGATGTGGTCGTCGTTCTGGATCCGGTCGCGATCCGCGAGCGTCCCGCGCACGGTGCCGGCCGGCGCATAGGCCCGCGCGCCAAAGTAGATCGCATCCGGGGCGTACCAGACGTAGGCCACGGTCGAATCCAGCGCGGGCACGCCGTCCGAGGGATTGAACTGCGAGAATCCCGTCAGCCGGGCCGCCCCCTGCCACTGGGGCTCCGAGAGTTCCCCGTCGATCGCCACCGGCGCCTCGAATCGCGGGAGCGATACCAGCGTCTTGCCGTCGCGCCCGCTGAAGGTCAGCGCCTCAGCGGCGAGCTCGACGCGCCCCGT
>JAEUJL010000352.1 GCA_016794835.1 Gemmatimonadota bacterium
AGCCCGGCCGCGTTCGGCAAGGAGTTCATGATCGCGAGCAACGAACGCCGCGCCTCGGATGCGGGCAACGAGATCATCCGCGCCGGGGGCAACGCGGTCGATGCTGCCGTGGCCGTGGGGTTTGCCCTCGCCGTCACCTACCCGGTCGCGGGGAACATCGGGGGCGGGGGGTTCATGGTGATCCGCATGGCGGACGGACGGAACGCGTCGATCGACTATCGGGAGGTCGCGCCGCTCGCCGCCCATCGCGACATGTACCTCGATGCCGCCGGCAATCCCACCAACGAGAGCATCGTCGGCTACCGCGCCTCCGGCGTCCCGGGAGCGGTCGCCGGCATGGCGGAAGCGCTGGCCAAGTACGGCACGATGACCTTGTCCCAGGTGATGCAACCCGCCATCAGGCTGGCGCGCGACGGCTTCACGGTGGACTCGTCGCTGCACCTGTCCCTGGCCTCCAGCCGGGACTACCTCACGCGGTTTGACGGCAAGGACGTCTTCTACCCCAACGGCCAGCCGCTTCCGGTGGGCACGCTGTTCCGGCAGCCGGCCCTGGCCCGCTCCCTCGAGTACATCGCCAGCACGGGCCCCAAGGCGTTCTACGACGGCCCGGTCGGGGACTCCCTCGTCGCCGCGATGACCCGCGGCGGTGGCATCATCACGCGCGAGGACCTGCGCCGGTACACGCCGCAGTGGCGTGCCCCCATCCGCAGCAGCTATCGCGGCTACACCCTCTTCACGATGCCGCCCGCCTCGTCCGGCGGGATCACGATCACCGAGACGCTCAACATGCTGGAGACCTGGCCACAGGTCCCGGCCTGGGGCACGCCGCAATACGCGCACCTCCTCGGCTCCGCGTACCAGCGCGCGTTCATCGACCGCAACAACAAGCTCGCCGATCCCGCCTTCGTCCAGGTGCCTATCGCACAGCTCACCAGCAAGGAGTACGCGCGCACCCTGGCGAAGACCATCGACCCGGCCCGCAAGACGCCCACCCCGCCCAACGGGGCGCAGATCATCGAGGGCCAGCACACCACGCACTACTCCGTGGTGGATGACAAGGGCAACGCGGTGGCCACCACCACGACGCTCAACAATGGTTATGGCTCCGCCGTCTACCTGAAGAATGTCGGGTTCTTCATGAACGACGAGATGGACGACTTTGCCACGGCGCCCGGCAAGCCCAACATGTTCGGCCTCGTGCAGTACGAGGCCAACGCCATCGCCCCCGGCAAGCGCATGCTGAGCGCGATGTCGCCGACGATCGTCCTCGACCCGCAGGGGGAGCTGCTGCTCGTCGTTGGCGCTGCCGGCGGGCCACGCATCATCACCGCCACCTCGCAGGTGATCCTCAACGTCATCGAGCACCGGATGTCGCTGGCCGACGCGATGCGCGCACCGCGCATCCACCACCAGGCACTGCCAGACACCCTGATGGTCGAGACCGGCGGCCTCACCCCGGAGGCCGAAGCGGGGCTGCGCGCGATCGGGCACGCCGTGCGGTACATCCCCGGCATCGCGAACGTGAACGCCGTGATGCGCGTGAAGGGTGGCTGGGAGGGCGTGAGTGAACCGCGGGTGGGCGGGACCGGGGGGACCAGCGCGCGCTAAGGGAGCACGCGCTGGCGCCAACGTCCGGACGCGGGACCGCCGTCCCACACCACGCGCCGCGCCCTACGGCGCGGCGGAATCGAACATCCAGCCCATGATCCACCAGCGCGTGCCGTCGTGGAACAGGGTGATCGAATTCACCCCGCGCGCAAACGGGGCGCCGCCGGGGGTTCGCGCACTCGCGTAGCTGCTCCAGACGTGCACCATGTTCCCCGATCGCTTCTCCACGCGATCGGTCTCCCACTCCCAGAATCCCTCCCGGCGCGGCGCGTTGTTGCCGTGATAGCCGGCGAGGGTGAGGACGCGCACGGTGGGCCTCCCGGCGGAGTCCTTGCCGGCAATCGCCACCCAGGCGTTGGGATGATGCAGGCTGCGGTCGCGCGCAACGTCCACGCGCCCACCCGCGGGCCCCGACACCGCCTCGTA
>JAEUJL010000387.1 GCA_016794835.1 Gemmatimonadota bacterium
CGCCGGGTGACGGCGGTGCGGACGGCGTGGAGCGCCGGGGAGGTGACCGCATCGGGTCCAACCACGGCAAGCAGGATGTCGCCCGGGGTGCCGGGCCGCGACCCGAGGAACGCGGCCCCGAGGGCCTTGGCCCCCTGCCCCTCCCAGCCGGCCTCCGTCCGCCGCACCCAGATCAATCCTCCGGCCCCCGCGTCCTTCGCCGCCGCCGTCAATGCGTCCAGCTCCTTGCGCGACGTGTCGGCGGCGCCAGCGACCTGCAGTCCACGCAGGCGCGATCCGGCGGCCAGCGCGTCGCGCACGAACGGGGCCGCGTCCTCGCCAACCCCGCTGCCCAGGTCGGTGATCTCCAGGTGAAAGCGGAGGTCCGGCTTGTCCACGCCGTAGCGTTCCATGGCCTCGCGCCACGTGAGGCGCGGGAACGGGCGCGGCACCTCGTGGCCCGCCTCCTGCCACAGCTCAACAAGCACCGTCTCGACCACCCGCTGCACGTCTTCCTGGGTGACGAAGCTCGCTTCCAGGTCAATCTGCGTGAACTCCGGCTGGCGATCCGCGCGGAGATCCTCGTCGCGAAAGCAGCGCGCGATCTGGAAGTACCGGTCGAAGCCCGCCACCATCAGCAGCTGCTTGTAGATCTGCGGGGACTGGGGCAGCGCGTAGAACTCGCCGGGATGCACGCGGCTCGGCACCAGGTAGTCACGCGCCCCTTCCGGGGTCGGCTTGGTGAGGATCGGGGTCTCGACCTCGAGGAAGCCCAGCCCGGCCATCGTGGTGCGCGCCCGCTGCAGCAGGCGATGCCGCATGATGAGGTTCGCCTGCAGTTCCGGCCGCCGCAGGTCCAGCACGCGATGCTTCAGGCGCAGCTCCTCGGCGGCGAGCTTATCCCCCTTCCCCCGCGCGACCGGGATGGCCGGAATGGCTGCCGGACCCACCGTGGAGAGTGCGGTGGCCACCACCTCGACCTCACCCGTGGCCAACTCGGGATTGCGTCCCTCGACGGGTCGGGCGACCACGATCCCCTCGACGAGGACCACCGTCTCGGGGGTGAGCTGGCCCGCAGCCGCCATCGTCCCGGCATCGCACCGGGCCGGGTCGAACGACACCTGGACAATGCCCTCGCGGTCCCGGAGGTCGAGGAAGACCAGCCCCCCGAGGTCCCGGGTCCGATGCACCCAGCCGCCCAGGCGGACGCTGACCCCTGCGTCACGCGCGCGCAGGGCCCCGCAATGGTGGCTGCGCATTCCAGTCTCCACCGACCAATCACGACTCACGGACCAGCTCCTGGCGCCCACGCGCCCGAAATCCTGCGATGCCTAACGTTGCCCCTGCCACATCCGCCACCCAGTCCCCCACATCCCCCGATCGACCCGGAATCCACTCCTGGTGCGCCTCGTCGAGCGCCGCGAAGGTCCCGACGGCGGCCAGCACCTTCCACGGGGCACTGCCGGCGGCACGGATCGCCGCACGACCGAGCCCAAAGTACATGGCGCCGTGTATCACCTTGTCGAGCCCGGGGAACGTGGTTCCCCGGGGGATCGAGGCTCCCGGCACCGAGGTGACGCACAGGATGCCCAGCGCCCACGCGAGAACGGGGCGAAAGGGCGGAGCGATCACCGGGGGGTGGGAGCGAGGAATACGGGGAGACGTCGGAGCTGCGAATCTAGCGCAACTTCCTTGGCGCCGGGAGCAGTGGAATTGACCAACGCCTTCCCGAGCCACTAGGTTAACC
>JAEUJL010000392.1 GCA_016794835.1 Gemmatimonadota bacterium
CCGACCACCTCGCGCAGGCGCGCGCGCACGTCGGCGGCCACCATCGCGCCGAGCGCGTAGTTCATCATGTACCCGGGACTCTCGATCAACTGCCCACGCATCGCCCACCACGACCACTCGGGATGCGGCGCGATGTGCAGGTAGCGCTGCGTGATCGCCGTCCACTCCTGGTTGGGGTCGCGCATCGGGTCCGCATGCATGCGCAGCTCGAACAAGGCCCACGCCACGTCCATCATCACGGAACCGAACTTCTCGCGCAGGTTGTCGGCGCGTGAGGCCGAGTCGCCGAGCGTGGCCAACTGCCACTTGCCTTCGTAGGCCTCCAGCGCGGGCACGTCGGCCAGCCCCTCGGTGAACGGATCGCCGTCCGGCCAGTTGGCGAAGGCAGGGCGCGTCGCAATCGCCGCGATGTGAATCGCATGGCCGGTCTCGTGAAGCAGCTCCACGAGGTTGCCGAAGCCACCATCGCGATACGTCGCAAAGACCCACGGATCCGCGCCGACCGGTCCGTTGGGGCCGCGGCGCGGCACCCCACCAAACTGCGTGAAAGCCACCGCGGTCTTGCCATCGCGCGGCTCGAGGTCGTAGTGGATGCCTAACGTGCGCGGCGACGCCCCCAGGCCGACATAGAACGCCTCATTGAGCCGCTCCAGCTCGCGGCGCGGCACCCGGGGACCGAGGCGCCGGCTCACCGCGCCGTTCTGGTGGTACCAATCCCACGGCTCGACCAGGGTCTCCGGGGTCGCCATCCGCCACGCGTCCAGCAACTCCAGCAACGTCGCTTCCACGCGGGCCGGGTCCATCCCTAACGACTGTGCCGCCGCGTCGATGGGCGAGCCGTCGCGCCGCCACCGCTCGGACGACAACGCAACCAACGCGCGCCACGGGCTGTCTGGCGTATTGCGACCATTCACCGACCCCCACACGGGCTGCAGTCCCAGGAAGAGCGCGCGACGGCGCACCGACTGCTCCTCCGTGGCGAGCCGGGCGAGCACGCCGAGCCGGTCGAGGGTGTCCGCCCCCACCACCACCCGCGCGGCGGCGCGCGCATAGCAGGTGGTGATCCGGTCGGTGAGCTGGTCGCGACCTGCCGCGGCCAGCGCCCGGGCGTCGTAGCGGCAGTCGGTGTCAGCACTCCCCTGACCCGTCGGCTCGCTCTCCGTCCCCCCGCGGCCGGCGAGCTCGCTCCGCATCACCTCGAGCGCCCGCCGATCCTCGCCGCGCAGCGAGCCCGGGTCGACGTCCTCCAGCCGCTCCCGGGCACGTTCGGCCAGCACCTGGGAGGCGGCGCGCAGTTCCGGGAGGGCGACCCCACCCGGGCTCCGTCCGGTGCCGAGCGCCTCCGTGACATAGAGCTGGAAGTAGAGGTCCGTCGCGTCTCGGTAGAGCGCCTCGACCATGGCCAGTTTTTCCGACGCGGGCGGCTCGGTGGGGGGCTGGATGTACTGGACACACCCCACCATCGCGCCGGCGAGAACCAGCGCCGCTGCCCGGGCGTATGTCAGAGGGGTCATCCGGCTCCGCTCCAAGGCTGTCGCGCGGGGCCACAGCCGGTATCGTTAGAGTAGCTCTCCCATCGAAACGCGCGAACCTCGTTTCACCCTAGCCGTCGACGCCCGTGCCTGCCTACCGCGCCCCGTCCTCCGACTACCGCTTCCTGCTCACCGAGCTGTTCGACACCTCGCGCCTGGCGACCTTCGCCGGCTACGAAGAGGCGACGACGGACCTGCTCGTGTCGGTCATCGACGAGGCCGGGAAGTTCGCCGGCGAGGTCCTGCAGCCGTTGAACATGACCGGTGACGCCGAAGGGTGCACCTGGGAGAATGGGGTGGTGCGAGCGCCGAAGGGATTCAAGGACGCCTTCAAGGCGTATGCGGACGCCGGGTGGATCGGGCTCTCCTGCGACGCGGGACATGGCGGGCAGGGACTCCCGACCGTCGTCCGCGCCGCGGTCAACGAGATCGTGTGCGGGGCGAACCTGTCGTTTGCGATGTACCCCGGGCTGACCGCTGGCGCCTTTGAGACGATCGAGCGGCACGGCAACGACGAGCTGAAGCACCGGTACCTCCCCCGCCTGGTCACCGGGGAGTGGACGGGGACGATGTGCCTGACGGAGGCCCATGCGGGCACCGACCTGGGGATCATCCGGACGAAGGCCGTGCCGATGGATGATGGGTCGTTCAGCGTCACCGGCCAGAAGATCTTCATCACGTCGGGCGAGCACGACCTGTCGTCGAACATCATCCACCTGGTCCTGGCCAAACTCCCCGATGCGCCGGCCGGCACGAAGGGGATCTCGATGTTCCTCGTCCCCAAGTTCCTCCCGAACGCCGACGGTTCGGTGGGCGCGCGCAATGGCGTCACCTGCGGCTCGATCGAGCACAAGATGGGGATCAAGGGCTCGGCGACCTGTGTCCTGAACTTCGACCAGGCCAAGGGCTGGCTCGTGGGCGAGCCCCACAAGGGACTGCGCGCCATGTTCACCATGATGAACGGCGCCCGGCTCGACGTCGGACTCCAGGGACTCGGCCTCGCCCACGCGAGCTACTGCGGCGCGGTGGAGTACGCGCGTGAACGCGTGCAGGGCCGCGCCCTCTCCGGCGTGAAGAACCCGGACGGCCCCGCCGACCCGATCATCGAACATGCCGACATCCGCCGTGGCCTGCTGCAGATGCGCTCGTTCATCGAGGGCGCCCGCGCGCTGTCGGTGTTCTGTTCGCTGGCGCTCGACGACGAGCTCAAGCACCCGGACCCCGCCGCCCGCGAGAATGCCGCGGGGCTGGTGGCCCTGCTCACGCCGATCATCAAGGCCTACTTCACCGACATGGCGTTCGACGCCACCAACATCGGGATGCAGACGCTCGGTGGGCACGGCTACATCCGCGAGTACGGGATGGAGCAGTTCGTGCGCGATGCGCGCATCGGCCAGATCTACGAGGGGACGAATCACGTCCAGGCGATGGACCTGGTGGGCCGCAAGCTCGGCCAGGGCAACGGGGCCCTGTTGCGTTACTACGCCGGGCTGGTGGCCGAGGAGCAGGCGCAGTGCGCGGCCCATCCCTCGCTGGCTCCGTGGCGCGCGATCCTCGAGCAGGCATCGCAGCGACTCATCTCCGCCACGCAAACGTTGAACACGCGCGCGAAGGCGAACCCGGACGAGCTGGGCGCGGGGGCGTCCGAGTACCTGCGCCTGTTCGGCTACGTGGCGATGGGCCACATGTGGCTGCGCACCGCACGCGTCGCCCTCGAGCGCAAGGCCGCGGGCGGGACGTTCGATGCCGCGTACTACGATACGAAGCTCGCGACGGCGCGCTTCTGGTTCGAGCGCATGATGCCGCACACCGCGTCGTTGCTGGACTGCGTCGCGGCGGGCGGGGCGTCGATCCTGGAGTTCCCGCGCGAGGGGTACTGAACGCGGGACGACAGACGGCAGACGGCAGACTTCACTCTCTCTAATGTCCGGCACCAGCCGTCAGCCGTCAGCCACCAAGCCGCAGCCGCGCGCTCGCTAGCTCCGGCCACTACCCACCAGCAGAAGCTGCCTACAGCTAAACCTTTCCTCTTGCGGGACGGGCCCGGTGCGCGTATTTACGTGCGCTGCTCACGGCCCCCTTCCCCCTACCCAAGAGGCGTCCATGAAGGCACGATACCTGAGCCCGCTGTTGGTCCTTGCCGCG
>JAEUJL010000411.1 GCA_016794835.1 Gemmatimonadota bacterium
ACCACCATGGTCAGCAGGGTGGCCGCGACGGCGCCGAACATGAGCGCCACTGCCAGTCCCTGGAAAATCGGGTCAAGCACCATCACCAACCCGCCGATCACGACCGCCGCGGCGGTGAGCGCGATGGGACGGAACCGCACCGCGCCGGCCTCGATCACGGCCTGCCGCAACGTGCGACCGCGGGCCTCGGCCAGCTGGATGAAGTCCACCAGCAGGATCGAGTTGCGCACGATGATCCCGGCCAGCGCGATCATGCCGATCATCGAGGTCGCGGTGAAGAAGGCCCCGGTGATCGCATGGCCCGGGAGGATACCGATGAGCGTGAGCGGAATCGGCGCCATGATGACGAGGGGGGTCGTGAATGACTGGAACCACCCCACGACCAGGACATAGATCAGGATGAGCACGGCGCCGAAGGCGAGCCCCAGGTCACGGAACACCTCAATGGTGACCTGCCATTCGCCGTCCCACTTCATCGCAAGCTCGTCGACCGTCGCGGGCTGCACCGCGTTGTAGCGCGTGATCTCGGCGCCGTTGATGCGCACCGCATCCAGCTTGCGGTTCATCTCGAGGATCGCGTAGACCGGCGACTCGATCGACCCCGCCACGTCGCCCGTGACGTAGATCGCCGGCCGCAGGTTGCGGCGCATGCGCACCGACGTCGACGTGCCGCGCTCGACGGTGACGAAACGCCCCAGCGGCTGCGGCCCGGACATCGTGGCCACCGGCGTCGACAGGAGTGCCTCGACCGAGGTGCGTTGCGACAGGTCGAGCCGTGGGACGATGGTGCCCGGCTCGCGCGCCGTCAGGCTCGCCAGCCGTCCCGCGGGGACCCCGGACAGGGCGAGGTAGAGCACCTGCGTCAGCTGTTCCACGCTCGCGCCCGACCGCGCGGCGAGCACCCGGTCGACGCGGAACGTCGCCTGCTGCTGGGGCGCCTCGATCGTCCAGTCGACATCGACCACCCCGGGCGTCGACTCGAACACCTTGCGCACCTCAGTGGCGGCGGCGAGTCGCGTGGCGTCATCGGGGCCGTAGACCTCGGCCACCAGGGTCGAGAGCACCGGCGGGCCCGGCGGGATCTCGGCCACCTTGACGGCTGCCCCAAAGCTGCGTGCGATCGAGTCGATGGTCGGGCGCACGGCGACCGCGATGTCATGCGACTGCCGATCCCGCTCCGCCTTGGGGAGCAGGTTCACCTGCACGTCGACCACGTTCGCGCCGCGCCGCAGGAAGTAGTGCCTGACGAGTCCGTTGAAGTTGAACGGCGCCGCCACCCCGGCGTAGACCTCGGTGCTCCGCACCTCGGGGACCGAGCGCAGGTAGGTGGCAATCGCCTCGCCCAGCCCCTGGCTGGTTTCCAGCGTCGTCCCTTCCGGCAGGTCGGCGATCACCTGGAACTCCGACTTGTTGTCGAACGGGAGCATCTTCACCTGCACGGCGCGCACGGCCACCAGGGCCATGGAGACCAAGAGCAGCCCCACGGTGATGCCGTAGAACGTGTAGCGACGCCGCGGTTGTTCGATGAGTGGCGTCATGAAGCGCGTGTACCACCCGCCAAAGCGTCCCCCCTCCTCCGGCTCATGGGCGCGATCCGCCGGCGGATGCGCCAGCGCGCTGACATGGCCGCGCAGCAAGCGGAGGGCCAGCCATGGCGTGACGATGAACGCCACGGCCAGTGAGGCCAGCATGGCGACCGAGGCGCCCACGGGGATCGGGCGCATGTACGGCCCCATCATCCCGGAGACCACGGCCATCGGCAGGATCGCGGCGATCACCGTGAAGGTCGCCAGGATCGTCGGGTTGCCGACTTCATCGACGCCCTCGATCGCGGCCTCCTCAGGGGTGGTGCGCCGCATCTGCATGTGGCGATAGATGTTCTCCACCACCACGATCGCGTCATCCACGAGGATCCCGATCGAGAAGATCAGGGCAAACAACGTGATGCGGTTGAGCGTGTAGCCGAGGGCGTAGTAGGCAAACAGGGTCAGGGCGAGCGTCACGGGAACCGCGACGAGGACGACGAGGGCCTCGCGCCACCCGAGGAAGAGCCCCACGAGCAAGGTGACGGACAGCGTCGCGAGCAGCAGGTGCAGGATCAGCTCGCTGGCCTTCTCCGCGGCCGTCTCGCCGTAGTCGCGCGTGACGTCGACGGCGACATCGGCCGGGACGATCCGCCCCTGGGCATCGTGCAGGCGCTCCTCGACCGCCCGCGTGACCGTGGTCGCATTCGCGCCCGGTCGCTTGGCAATGGAGAGCGTCACCGCAGGGCGCGGCCCCTCGGTCCGCGTCGCGTGCGTCACGTAGTCGGTCACGTCGCCGTATCCCTCGCGGACCGTGGCCACATCACGCAGCATCACGGGCACGCCCTGTCGCATGGACACGACGACCTGGCCCACGTCCTCCGCGGTCGCGAGTGGGGCGCCGATCGTCACGCGCACCCCCTGGTTCGCGACCGACAGGTCGCCGGCCTGCACACGGGCGTTGGACCCACGGATGGCCTGCAGGACCTCACCCGGCGTGACCCCACGCGCGGCCAGCGCGCCGGCGTCGAGTTTCACCTCCACCTGGCGTGACCGCCCCCCGGTGACCGAGGTCTCGGCGACGTCCGTGATGGTCCGGACTTCGTCCTCCAGGTGAACCGCGATGGCGCGCAGCGCCTCGGCGTCATACGACGCGGACGACAGGGTCAGCGTCATCACCGGGACGTCGTCGATCGAGTGCGGCTTGACGACCGGCGGCATGGCGCCCGCGGGCATCGCGTCCATCGAGGACGCGAGCTTGGCGTGGACGCGCGTGATGCTGCGCTCCTGGTCCTCGCCCACCTTGAAGCGCACCGTCACCATCGCATACCCGTCGCCCGACATGGTGTAGACATGCTCCACACCAGGCAGCTCCCACATGCGACGTTCGAGGGGACGGCCGATGGCGGCCTCCACTTCTTCCGGTCCTGCCCCCGGAAAGGCCGCGATCACGTCGATCATCGGCACGGAGATCTGCGGCTCCTCCTCGCGCGGGGTGGCCATGATGCCAAGCAACCCGACCGCGAGGGAAGCGAGCGTGACGAGCGGGGTGAGCCGCGACTGCAGGAACGCCCGGGCGATACGACCTGAGATACCCATGATCAGCTCCCGCGGACCGCTGCGGTCGGCACGAGGATCACGTCACCAGCCCGCAGTCCACCCAGGACTTCCACGCGCCCATCCGGGCCAGGGGTGACGCGCACCCAGCGCGTCGTCGCGGTCGTTCCCGTGCGCACCATCACCCCGGTGAGGTCACCCTGGCGTCGCACGCTCGCCTCGGGGACGAGGATCGCGTTGCGGGTCCCGTTGGGAATCCGGAGGGTCGCCGTCCCACCAGCGGCCAGTCGGCGATCGCCGTTAGGCACGATCGCATTGATCGTGTAGAGTCCCCCGGACGTCGCGGGAACCACCGCCTCGACGACCGCGCGGGCCACCGTGCCCTCGATCACCACCTCGATGGACTGCCCACGGCGGAGGATCCGCGCGTGAATCGGCTGTGCCGTCGCGGTGACGCGCAGCCGCGACTGGTCCTGGACGGAGACCAATGGGGCGCCGGGCGCGGCGAAGGCGCCCGGATCGACCCAACGCTGCGTGACCACCCCTGCCGACGCGCTGCGCACGGTCGCGTAGTCTGCGATCGCGTCGACCTCGGACCGACCAGCGCGCGCGGCGAGCACGCCCGCTTCGGCGCGCTGCAATCCCGCCTCCGCGGCGTCGAGCTGGGCCTTTGGCGCGGCGCTGTCGGCGAACAGGGCGCGCATGCGCCCCGCGTGGAGCGCCGCCTCGTTGCGCGCCGCCTCGGCTGCGGCGATCGCGGCCTGGACCTGCGCCCCCTTGGCTTCCACGTCGCGTGCGTCGATGCGTGCCAACACCTGCCCCGCGCGGACCAGGTCGCCCTCCTGCACGAGGATGGCGGTGACCGTGCCCATGAGCTTGGTGCTTGCGGTCGACTGCGTGATGGGCTCCGCGGTGCCCGGCGCCTCGACCATGGCGGTGATCGTCGTGTCGGCCACCGTGAAGGGGGTACCGGACGGTGCGGCGTCCGCGGCGCTCTCCGCGTGCGGGGCGACGTCACCCGCACACGCAGCCAGGATCGCCAGGCCAGCGCCGAGGGCAAGGGAGGAAGAACGAGTGGTGATCATGGGAGGGTATCCAGTCGGGAGAGCCATGCCGGGGCATTCCCGGTGGCCTGAAGTCGATCCGTGAGGGCAGTGATCACGGCGTAGCGGGCCGCGGCCTCCGCGAGGCGCGCCTGCACTTCCGTGGTTGAGGCGTCCAGCAACTCGGTGATGGCGGCCAACCCGCCCTCGTACTTGCGGCCCACAATGCGGTGCGCGTCGACCGCCTGTGCCACGCCACGCTCGGCGATGGCGAGACGGGCCATCGCGACCTCGACGGCACTGCGGGACTGGGCCTCCTCGAGGGCGGCCTGCGCCATCGCGCCGTCCTGCATGGCACGTGCGGCGGACGCGCGGCTGCTGGTCGCGCGGCGCTCCGCCAGTTCGGACGCCCCACTGAATGGCGACCACGAGGCCATGAGGCCGACCGTCCAGTTGTTGCGACCGCCAAACGGCAGGTCCGGAGAATTCCAGTCCAACCGCGCGAAGGAGTTCACGCGTGGGAGGATCAGCGCGCGTGCGCGCTCGTTGTCGGCCGCGGCGGCCGCGGCACCGGTGCGTGCGGCCCGCACGTCGGCGCGCTCGGTCGTCCCCATCGCCATCACCTGCTCGGCGATCTCACGCAAGCGCTGGGACGACGGCAAGGTGGCAGGCAAGGCGAAGGTGGTATCCTCCGGCGTCCCGATCGCCGTCGCGAGCCCGGCGCGCGCGAGCCTGGTGGCCGCGACCGCCTCGAGGTGCATGACCTCGACCTCACCCGCGCGTACCGATGCCAGCATGGCATCGCTTGGGGTGACCAGGCCGTTGCGTTCCATGGATTGGGCCTGGCGGACGTGTGCCGTGGCACTCTGCAGTGCCGTGCCCAGCGCGTCCGCCTTGGCGCCGGCGAGCACCGCGCCATACCACGCGCGAATCACCTGGGCGGCCGTCTGGCCTCGCGACCACGCGGCCACCTCGATGGAGGCATCGGCGGCCCGGGTCGTCGCCCGGCGTCCCACCCAGGCGTCCGCGTTGAAGATCGGCTGCTCGATCACGAGGGCGGCCGCGTGGTTCCCCACGGCCGCGGGAAAGTTGAGGCGCGCCGGATCGAAGTCGGCCTGGGCGATCCGGCGCTGGCGCAACGCCGTGCCGAAGGCCCCGATGGGGTCGGTGGTCCGGAGGTAGCCGGCTTCCACCCGCGCCGTGGGGAGGATCCCCTTGAGCGGGAGGAGCGTGTTGGCCCGGGCGGCATCGGCGCCCGCTGTCGCTCCCCGGTTGGCGTAGCCGCGCTGGTCGGCGCGGGCGAGCGCATCGGCGAGGCCGAGGCGGGCGGGTTGGGCGTGCACCGCGAGGGGAACCAGCGCGAGCACGACGGCGAGACGTAGGGTCACAAGGAGGGTGGAGGAGTCTTGATATAACTATATGGTTATATCCTGACTCCCGCAACCCCTCGACGCCCTCCCCGGAATGGCACGCGGGCCCCGGCGTGTTCGACCGGGGCCCGCGGGTCCTGCCCGTTTCGTGACTAGAAGCCGTTCACCTGCACACACCCCTTGGGCTGCGGGGTCCGCTGGTTGCACTCGTCGGAGGGCAGCGGCACGATCGGGTAGATCAGGTGGCTGGGCAACGCCTTGGGGAGCTGCGCCAACCGGCCGTACCGCCGCATGTCGTGCCAGCGGTGCCCGTACTCGAACAGGAGCGAGTAGCGCCGGTTGTAGAGGATCTCGCTCACGAGGTCCCCCGTGAAGCCAGCCCCGAGTGGGGCAAGCCCGCCGGAGTTCACCCGGATGAAGTCGAGGTCGGCGATGGCCGCCGCGCGATTGCCGAGCCCATTGTTCGCCTCGGCCCGCAGGAGGATCAGCTCCTCGTTCTTGATGACGGGGTGCGGGGTCACATTGGTCGAGTAGATCGTGAACCGCAGGCTCGAGGTGACCCCCTGGTTCGAGATCGTCGCACCCGTCGTCACCTTGCTGGTCCTGAGGTCCGGCTGCCCATTTGCCCGCAGCTGGGCATCCGGAATGATCGACGGGTGCGCTGCCAGCGCGCGCGGCGCCGGATCGAACAACCCGTTGGTCGCATCACCCGCGGATGTCGAGAACACGTGGTAGACCCCGGTGGCCAGGGCGGCCGCCGTGGTCGCCGACGTCGAGATGAAGCTCTCGTTCAGGGCCGTGAGCGCGTCCGCCCAGCGGGCGCGGTACACCTCGGCCCGCGCCTTCATCGCGCGGTTGAAGCGCAGGAAGGTCGCTGGCGTGTTGAAGCCGGCGAACCCCGAGTGCAGGGTGAACGGGAACGCTGCCCCGCCCGCGTTGAGATGGGTCTTGGCCTCGTCCAGGAGCGTGGCGACACGATTGAAGCCCTCATCGCGAGTGACGAAGGGCCCCAGTTGCCGTGCCGTCGGGTCGACCTCGAGGACGATCCCGAAGGTGTCCCGGACCCGGAGCTGGTCCAGGAACGCCATCGCCATGAAGGTCTTGGTGAATCCCTTCACCGCTTCCTTCTGCGGCGCGGTGTAGTCCGGCACCTTGTCAACGATGTCGAGGATCGTCTGCGCGGTGAGCACCTGCCGGTACGTCGCGGACCACCCGAGGTCCGTGCCGAAGCCGCCAGGGGTCAACGGCTGGGCGAGCCACGAGAGCACGAACCGGGCGTCGGCGACGTCGAGGTTGTACGACTCACGTCCGAAGATGCCGAGCGTGGAGGCGTAGCCACCGATTGCCCCGCGGGCGCCCACCAGGAGCCCCAGCGCGGTCGTGTTCACCACGGCGGCCTTGGGTGCCGAGAGCAGCTGGTCGACGTTGGGTGAGTTGTAGTTGGGCACGACCACTTCCTTGCAGGCCGTGACCGTGAATGCGGCGCCGAGCATGGCGACCGCAACGACCCGGCGAGCCGGGCGCATCGAGGATGTCGTCATTGCTCAGAACTCCAGGCTGAGGTTGAGCCAGAACGAGCGGGACGCCGGGTAGGCCGCCAGCTCGCGATTGCGTTGCACCGACCCGGGCACGTTGCCCGCGCCGAAGTTCTCGGCCTCCGGGTCGCCGCCACGGAACTTGGTCCACCAGTACAGGTTGCGGCCGCTGGCCTGCAACCGCGCGTTGGAGACGCGGCTCCACAGCCCCTGCGTGAAGCTGTTCGGGAGGTCGTAGCCGAGGGTGACCTCACGCAGCTTCGTGTAGGTCGCATCCTGGTAGAAGATCCTCGTGACCGAGAGGTAGGTGGTCCGACGCCACTCCCCGAGCTTCACCCCGTTCGGGCCGGGCGCGTCGTAGTCGCGCGAGTTCTGCCCGAGGTCGTAGTGGCGCCAGGTGCCGTTGGCGAGCATCCCGCCCTGCTGGCGGTCGAGGAGCGCAAAGGCCGAGAAGCGCTTGAAGCGGAGTTCGTTCGAGAGGCCGGCGGTCCAGTCCGGGTTGCCATCGCCCATCAGGACGCCGTTCGGGGCGAGGACGCGACCGGGCTGCGGCAGCGTGTCGTTGCCGAACAGCTGCGTAGCCGACTTGCCCTGCTCGATCTTCACCGCACCCACCTGGAAGGTGCCCAGCAGGAACGCCGGCACCGGCAGGTTGGTGATCTCGCTGCGGTTCATCCCGAAGTTGACCCGCGTGTTCCACGAGAAGGTCTGGTTCTGGATCGGGAACATGGACGCCGTGGCTTCCGCGCCCCACACCTTCATCTCCGCCCCGTTCGAGATCTCCGAGGAGTAGCCGGAGGTCGGGGGCAAGGTGCGCGTGATCAGGAGGTCCGAGATGTTGCGTTGGAAGACGGTGAAGTCGAGCGTGCCGCGGTTGTTGAACAGTGCGGCGTCGATGCCCAGCTCAACTTCGCGCTGCCGCTCCGGGCGCAGGTCCGGCGAGGCCAGGGTGGTCCCGATGCGGAACGCGCCCGAGCCGGAGATGTTGGAGAGGTCGAGCCCGGTGAACTTCTGGCCGTAGAGCGGCTGGTTGCCGGTCTCGCCGTACGCCGCGCGGAACTTCAACTCATCGATCTTGCCCGGCATCAGGGCCGGCATGCGGTACGACGCCGACGCCTTCGGGAAGAGGAAGAACTTGCCCGGGTCGCCGTTGTTGGAGCTGCGGTCGGCGCGCGCCCCAACCGTGAGCAGCAGGCGATCGTTGTACAGCCACTCGGTCTGCCCGAAGACGCCAAAGTCCTCGGTCAGCTGGCGGGTCTCGTCGACCTCACGCTGCGTGCCGGCGGTGACGACCTCGAGGCCGCCAAGGAGGCCGAGCGCGGCCCCGCGGCTGACGCCGAGCTTGCGCTTCTCCCACTGCGTGCCGACCTGGCTCGTCGCGGTCCAGCGCGAGAAGGGACGCCACTCATGCACCACGTTCAGGTTCAGGTTCCCCTGCGTGTTGTTCCCGTCGCCGACCGTGGACGTACCCGGCAGGCCGTCCAGCGGCTCATACTGCAGCTCGGGGGGCGAATACACCTCGTTGTGCTGCTGCAGCACGTCGGCCCCGCCGTACCCGACAAAGCGGATCGACTGCTTGTTGTTCGCCCACAGGTCCCACGTGAGCCGCGCCGTCGTGATGTTGCGCCACACCCCTTCCTCGTTCTTGATGAGGTCGATCGTGTGCAGCGGGTTCGAGTTGTAGAACGGGTTCGTCGGCCAGGTGCCATCCGGACGCTGCCGGAGGTCCAGGAAGCTCGGGATCTTCGTCAGCGTGTAGGCGATGGAGTTGCCGGCGTTGTCATTCCCGAACAGGCCGCGGTCGCTCAGGGTGCGCAGCACCTCGGTCCCCACCTGCAGCTCCATCTTGTCCGAGAGGCGCTGGTCGAGGTTCACGCGCAGCCCGTACTTGGAGGCGAAGGTGTTCTTCACGATGCCCCCCTCGTACCGGCCGGTGCCCGAGACGAAGTACCGCGTGTCCGCCGACCCGCCGCTCACGGAGAGGGTGCCCTCCTTGTTGAACGGAGTGTTGCCGTAGGTGAGGTCCTCGTAGTCGAGGTTCACGTCCGGCGTCCACAGCGGCCCGAGCACCGGGTTGATGCGCGCGGCATCGGCCGCGCTCAGGAACTTGCGCTGGCCGTTGCGATAGGCCAACTGCGCCGTGCCGCCGCCCGTGCGGAGGTTGAACTGCGGCCGCCCGGCCTGGCCGCGCTTGGTCGTGATGATGATGACGCCGCCCGAGGCCTTGGACCCGTAGATCGCGGCCGCGGCCGAGCCCTTGAGCACTTCCAGGCTCTCGATGTCGTTCGGGTTGAGGTCGGCGATGCGGTTCACCGGCGCTTCCTGCGTGACCGACGAGATGGCGGCGCCCGCTGCGCGCGTGACGCGATTGGTGCCGTTGCCGATCGACACGTCCGAGGTGATCACTCCGTCCACCACGTACAACGGTTGCGCGCTGCCGAGGATGGAGGAGATCCCGCGGATGCGGACGCGATTGCCACCGCCGGGGGCCCCCGTGCTCGTGGAGATGTTCGCGCCGGCAATCTTCCCCTGGAGCGCCTGGTCCACGGCGGCCGCCGACACCTTGGCCACCTGCTCGGCGCTCACGCTGGCAATCGAGTTGGGGAGGTTGCGGCGCGAAATGCCCGTCGCCTGCCCCGTGATGACCACCTGGTCGAGCTTGAGCGCGTCCTTGCGCATCACGATCGAGATGTCCGATTGGTCGGCCGCCACCCGCGCCTCGACGGGCGGATAGCCCAACCGACGGACCACGAGGACTGCCTCACCGGCGGGCACCCGGACGGTGAACGTGCCGTCCTCGCGGGTGAGCCCACCGGTGGTGCTGCCGCGGACCTGGATCTGCGCCGATGGAATGGGCGCGCCGGAACCTTCTTCGGTCACCTTGCCGGTGACCTGGCGTCCCTGGGCCATCGCGGTGCTGCTCGCGAGTCCCAGAAGCGCCAGCAGGATCGACCAACGTCGTTTCATGGAAGTGAGTGAAGGGGAAGAGGTGATACGATAGTGCCAGGACTCGTGCGCCGCATCCACGACCACGTGACGGAAGCGGCGACACAGCTGTCGGAGACGGCGGTCCCCGCGACGAGCGTACGGCGGATCAGTATTTCCACCAGGGCGTGGTCGTGCCGGCCGGCATGAACCGCAGCCCGTGCTGCGCCATCTCCTTGAGCCGCTCCGCCTGGGACACCGGGCCGCTCCAGCAATGGGGCTTCTGGTCGCCGTACATGAAGAACCCCTCGTAGTGCGGGTTGGTGGTCGTCTTCATCCAGGCATCCAGTTCCCGCGTGGCGCGATCGAGGAAGTAGGTGTCCGCATCGCCCATGTAGATGTAGAGCTTGTTGACCAGCTTGGGGCCCAGGGTCGCCCAGTTCTTCCGGAGGATGTGCAGGAGGTCGTAGTTCTCGCGCCAGTACTCGGCGACGGCCCGATCCACCTTCCCCGTCTTCTTGTCAAACACCGGCTTGAAGTAGCCATCCTCGCCAAGCGGGCCGTACGTGGCGGACCAGATATCGAGCTGGTGGCCGGAACGGCCCTTCGTGCCGTTCACGAGCTCCATCCAGTTCCGCTGCTGCGAGGTCTGCCGCACCTCGCCGTTCACCTCCCGCGAGTTGATGGTCGGCGTCCGGTGCCACTCCGTCACCTGCTTGTAGTACGCGTTCTCATCCTTGTAGATGTTGATCCCCTCGACATCGGAGAAGGTGACGGGGTCGGGGCAGTACGCCCAGGCGCCACCGAAGAAATCCGGATGGAAGATCTGCAGGGCCAGGGCCTCCCAGCCCCCGGTCGAGCCGCCGTGCAGCCAGCGCGCCCACGGCTCCCGCAGGATCCGGTATCGCTTCTCGACCTCCGGGATCAGCTCCTGCATGATCGCATCCCCGTAGGGACCGTTGTTCACGGAGTTCACCGCATACGAGTCGTCGAAGTACGGCGTCGGGTGCTGGAAGGTGACCACGATCATCCGCGGGAAGTTGTCCTTGATCCACTCGCGATGAAGGTCGCCCCCTTCCTCGAAGCGCAGCGGTGCCCCCGTGGAGAAGTGCCCCTGCTCGTACAACACGGGGTACGAGATCGTGGACGTCCGGTAATCCTGCGGCAGCAGCACGGTGGCGCCGAGGTAGATGGGGCGCCCCCAGAACTTCGAGAGCATCGGCGACTGGAAGCGAAAGCGCTCCACCCACGGCGTGTTCGCGGGCATCGCGATCGGCGGCACCTTCTGGTCCGCCACGAGGCGGATCGTTCCCTTGTTCAGCGGGTCAACGCGCACCTGGCGTGGCGTGGAGAAGAGGTTGCCCGGCGAGCGGTTCCACTGCTGCCCTTCCCACTGGTCATCGTGCAGCCAGACGACCTTGCCATCCGCGCGACGAAACTCCGAGTAGACGCTCACCATCGCCTGCACCCAGTAGTCACCGGCCGGGATGTCCGCCATGTCCCACACCGGGTGGCCCAGGTCACTCCCGTCGACGACCGCCACACCGCCAGCGGGGAGTCGCTCGATATCGCGGCCGAACATCGGGGTCCCGACGCGACTGATCTGCAGCCGCGGCTCGGACTGCCCGTTGCGCGACAGGATGATGAACACCCGACCGGTGGTCGGCTCGTTCCTGGTCGCGGCCGGCACCTCGACCTCGAACCGGAGTTTCGCGCGGCCCGACGGCCACCCCGCGGAGAGCTGGGCTGACAGGTCGCCGACGCCGAACAGCGTGAGGCCGAGCAGGGCGATGGTGGGGCGCATGCGCACGTCTCCAATGAGGGGCATTTGACCCGAACAACTTCGAGGGTGGCCAGAAAGGCGCAAGAGGGAGCGCCGGACATCCAACCCGCGGCCGTGGTCGCACGTCGAGGTGTTGGCGTTTGCTCAGACGGGCTTTTCTGTTGACCTTGGGGTCACTCGAACGCGGCCCCTTCCCCGAACCCTCCCGACACCATGGCACACTCACGTCGCGACTTCGTGCAGCAGCTCGCCCTCGGCTCGATGGGCGTTGCCGGACTCGGGCACACGATCCCCGCCGACCTCTTCCCGGCGCAGGCCGGCCCGTGGGACACCTCGTGGGCCGCACGCATCAAGGGCAAGCACAAGGCCTGCTTTGATTGCACCGAGCCGGAAAGCGGCTATGGCGTGTGGCGCGCAAACGCCTGGTTCGGGCAGTACATGGACGTGCTGAAGGTGAGTGCCAGCGACCTCTCCCCGGTGATCATCCTGCGGCACAACGCGATCGTCCTCACGTTGCAGCATGCCTTCATCAAGAAGTACGCCCTGGGAAAGAAGTTCGGGGTGACCCACCCGCTGACCGGGGCGGCGATCGAACAGAACCCGGCCCTGCTCGACGAGAAAGACGGGATTCCGGCTCCGTTCAACAACGGCGCACTCCCGAAGCAGATCGCGCGGGGCGTCATCGCACTCGCCTGCAACCTCGCGCTGCAGGACGTCGTGGACGTCGTCGCGGCGGCAGACAAGGTGAACGATGCCGAAGCGCGCAAGCGCTCGCTCGCCGCGATGCTCCCGGGGGTGATCCTGCAACCGTCCGGCGTGTTCGCGGCCGTCCGCGCGCAGGAAGCGGGGTGCGCCTACGTGAAGGCCAGCTGACGCGACCGCCGGAATGCTCAGGGGGCAGGGACCGGGCGGAACCCTTTCCGCTCGACCCCTGCCCCCTTCGCGCCTTGATGCCCTACTGGCTTGCCGGCCGACCGTTCGCCGGCTCACGTCCGGCGCTGAGGTCATTCCAGTTGAGGATGGCGTTGAAGCCCATGAAGTAGGTCCCGTGCGTCTGCCACCGCCAGAACGGACGGATCCCGAACATCACGACGTGTCCCTGCCCCATCGGGGCGTCGATGACCTGGGCGCGCCCGGCGAGCGCCTGACCACCGGCGAGCGTTCCCGACAGCAACATGTCGTTGGGGTTCTGCGGGAACGACATGATCACGCGCGGGCGCTCGCCGGCCGCAGCGCCACCACCAAACCCGCCCGGGCCGCCGGGACCAGCCGCGGCAGCGCCGCCCTGCCCCTGCTGCCCGCCCTGCATGGTGCTGTCCCACGGCGACAACCGCAGGCGCGTCGCCATCGGCGTGATGTTCTGCCCCGGGTTCGCCCCGCCCCCACCGCCGAAGCCGCCGCCCCCGCCCGCGCCACCCGCGCTGAGCACCGGCGCGGTGTTGAAGTACCCCGGCAACTGGGCCCCGTCGTGCCCGTACATGATCGGGCTGCGTCGATCGGAGACGATCCCGCGCATCACGGAGCCGCGAACGAAGAGCCCCTCGGGCTCCTCCACGGTGATC
>JAEUJL010000494.1 GCA_016794835.1 Gemmatimonadota bacterium
CCTGACGCAGGACTTCTCCCCGATCCCGGGTGTGGACATTCCCGCCGGCACCTACCGCTTCTGGCGCCCCAATGTCTCGATCGGCACCGACCAGAGCCGCAAGCTGAGCGCGGAGGTGCGCGCGTACACCGGCGCGTTCTACGATCGCTCCCTGGATGAACTCAACCTCTCGGCCAACCTCATCCCGGACCCGCGGATCGGCCTGCAACTCTCCCATGGGTTCAACCGGTTCCGCGACAACCCGGATGGAGCCGATGAGTTCACGACGCACCTCTTTCGCGGGATCCTCCGGACGGCGATCAACCCGCGTGTGCAGCTCACCTCCACCTACCAGTACAACTCGGCACGGGGCCGCAGTTCGCTGAACGCGCGCTTCTCCTGGGAGTACCGGCCGCTGTCGTTTCTCTACGTCGTCCTCAACGACGCCACCGCGTCGGGACCAAACAGCCTGCGGTTCACCACCGCGGGGCGGGAGGTGCTCGTCAAGCTGGTGTACCTCGGCCGGTTGTAGCTGGCATCGGTGCGGGCGCGGCCACGCGTTCCAGTCCACGCTGCAGGACTTCGCCAGGCAATTCGTGTCCCCCCTCGAATTCGACGTACTCCACCGGGTAGTCCCGCTCCCGCAACACACTCTCCAGCGCCCGACTGGCAGCCGACACGGGGAAGACCGTGTCCGCTGACCCGTGGGCGAGGAACACCTGGGGCTTCCCGCGCGGCGTGGTCTCCGCGTAGAACCCGGGACTGAAGGCGAGGACGTGGGAGAACAGGTCGCCGTTGGCGAGCCCGAGGGTCAGCGCGTACGACCCGCCGTCGGCAAAGCCGCCGATGGCGACCCGGGCCGGGTCCACCAGGGTTCGGCGAAAGCCCTCGGCCAACGCTCCCTCGATGAAGGTGAAGTCGGGAATCACGCGCATCCGGGCCGTCGCCCAGTTGTGGCCGCGCGAATCGGGGGCGACAACAATCAGGCCCAGGGACTCGGCACGGTCCCTGAGGGGCCCGAACCACCGCCGACCGCTTCCCCCCGCGTGATGCAGCATCAATAGAAGGGGACGCGCCTCGGCCCCCCCGGCAGCCTCGGGGATGAAGAGGACCCCGTCGCGACCCTCGGCCAGACCCAACGGATGGAGGCCTGGGGGGAGGGGGTCCTTTGGCGGGGTCACGCGGAGGTGAAAGCGGGTGACCGGGTCCTGCTGTCCACGCGCGATCGGGACGGCGGCCAGGGCGCCCAGGAGGAACTCGCGGCGTTTCATGGCCGGCAAGGTCGCCGTCGGCCCCCGCCGGGGGCTCGGGGGAATCAACCAGCGGCCTTTTCACCCGGGCCAACGGCCCTTTCCTTCCGGCAGGTTGCGAGCCTGCCCGGGCTGATGCCCCGGGAGCAATGGACTGCTGGTCGGCATGCGCCGACCATTCATGGGCCTGAATTCACCGTCGATGCGCACCGGGCTCGCTCCGGGGCGGGAATCGGGTGAGATAGCCTCCCTTATAGATGACGCCACCACTCACCACCCTCATCCACCTGACGGGGTTCGCCACGGGGATCGTGCTGTACACGATGCTCCTGGTGATGACCTCGCGTCCCTCGGCGCTGCCACGAGCGCGGGCGGGTGGGATTTCACTGCCGACGGCTGCGGCCGGGCTGGGGTTGGTGTGGAACGCGGGGGCGCTGGTGCTCTATGGGCTTCGGGACTTCGGCCTTGGCCAGCCGGCCGGGTGGCTGGTGGCGGCATCGTTTGCGGCGCTGGGGTTCCTGCCGGCCGTGGTGGTCCACAGCACGCAGGAGGCGGCGGTGGTCGGGTGGCGCCGGGTGATCGTGCCGGTGGCCTACACACTGAGTGCAAGTGCGGCCCTGTTCTTTGCGCGCGGGGCCACGGTGGCGCGGCCGTCCGAGACCGCCCTGTTGGTGCTGACGGGTGGCTACCTGCTCCTCGTCAGCCTGGTCGCGCTGGATGGCCGTCGGGAGGGCGAGGGGTGGCGTCGGCGTGTGGTGACCATGGTGGCCCTCGCGGCATTCGCGGCGGCGGCCTTTCACCTGGGCCATGACGTGGGGGCCCCGGACTCCTGGCTCGTGGCGCTGCTCGGGCACCATGGGTCGATTCCCCTGGGGCTCGTCATCCTCTACCTGGACTACCGCTTTGCCTTTGCGGACCTCTTCCTGCGCCGCGCGCTGACCCTGGTCTTCCTCGTCGCGACCGCCCTGCTGCTACATGTTGGAGTGGCGACCCCCCTGATGGCGAACCTGGGCGGCGCCGGGGCGGAGTCGTTGCTGGCCACGGCGGGGCATATCGGGTTGTGGGTGCTCACGGCCTTGTGCTACCCCCCGCTGCATCGGCTGTCGAGCGTGATCGTCGACCGCGTGGTGCTGCGCCGCGGCGACTACCGGCAGTTGGTGGACGACCTGCGGTTTGTCACCTCGCAGGCGGCGACCGAGGATGAGGCCCTGGCGGGGGCCTGCGGGCTGGTGGAGGATGCGCTTGGCGCCGACCGGATCCCGGTGCGTGGCCGGTTTGATGCGCAGGTGCGTCCCCCCGCGCATCCCCAGGTGGTGCTCGGGCCTGACGGGGCGCACGCCGTGCGCCTCCTGGTGCCCACCACCGAGGGGCCCACGGCCATCGTTGAGGTGGGGCCGCTGCCCCCGGGGCGTCGGCTCCTGTCGGATGACGTCGCCTTGCTGGATCGCGTGGGGACGATGCTCGCGCGCCGGCTCGATGCCCAGCGGGTGGCCCGCGAGCGCCA
>JAEUJL010000498.1 GCA_016794835.1 Gemmatimonadota bacterium
GGCCGCCAGCTCGGGGTCATCGTCTCGTAGAGGCGGGGGCCCCGAAGTACAAGGAACTCAAGGGTTTCCTTGACCTGACCCCGGCCGGGACCTACATTCTGGTCACGCTCGGATGCCACCGGGCGCGTGAAATGTGGGGGAGGCTCCCCCGCATTTTTTTGTTCTCAAGGGGTCGAGGTCATGGGACTCGCAGCGCTGGAAGCCGTTGTGGAGCAAGTACTTGGCGAGCTCGGTTTCGAGCTCGTCGAGCTGCGCCGTGGCGGTACTTCGCGTCGTCCCGTGCTCGACGTCCGGATGGAGCGGGTGGACCGGGTGAAGGTGACGATCGAGGATTGTGCGCGTGCGTCCCGTGCCCTGGAGGCGCAGCTCGACGGCAGCCAGCTGGTCAGCCCGGACTACACGCTCGAGGTGTCGTCGCCGGGGGTTGAGCGGCGCTTGCGGCACGCGGGCGACTGGCGTCGG
Organism: Gemmatimonadota bacterium; assembly: GCA_016794835.1. Lineage (GTDB taxonomy): Bacteria > Gemmatimonadota > Gemmatimonadetes > Gemmatimonadales > Gemmatimonadaceae > RBC101. Next base: position 463 of record JAEUJL010000498.1, read on the forward strand.
TTTTCCGGTCGGCGGGCGCGGGTGCTGGCGCCGTCGCTGGGCGGCCGGGTCGAGGTCGAGCTGGTGGGCGTGGATGAGCAGGCTGGGCAGGAGATTGGAATCGTGCGCGACCTCAAGGGCGAGGAGCAACGGGTGCCCCTCGCGGATGTGAAAGAGGCTCGCTTGGTGCTCGTGTGGAACAACTGAGGATGATGGCATGAGCGGAACCGCAGAAATCCTGGCCGCGATTCGCGAACTGGCGCACATCAAGCAGCTGGATCGCACCGAATTGCATGGCCTGTTGCAGGACGGCATCCACGCCGCCCTGGCCAAGAAGCACGGCCCGAACGTGAAGGCCGAAGTCGAGGTCGACGAGGCCAAGGGTGAGATTCGCATCGTCTTGCTGAAGACGGTCGTGGCCGAGGTCATGGACGCCGGCGCCGAGGTGTCGGTCGAGGAGGCCCAGTTCGAGGACCCCGAGTTCCAGGTGGGCGACGTGATGGAGATCCCCGTCGACTTCCAGGAGTTTGGCCGGAGCGCGGTGCAGGCCGCCAAGCAGCGCATCATCCAGCGGGTGCGCGAAGGGGAGCGCACGCGCATTCGCGACGAGTTCAGCGGCCGGATTGGTGAGCTCCTGTCGGGCGAGGTGCAGCAGGTCGAGCGCGGCAAGATCGTGCTGATGCTGCAGAAGTACCGTGAGGCGGAGGCGATCATGCCGTACCGCGAGCAGAATCACCGCGAGCACTTCCACACGGGTGACCCGATTCGCGCCGTGCTCAAGCGCGTCGAGGAGACGCCCAAGGGACCGCGCCTGATCCTCACGCGTGCAGACCCGTTGTTCGTGCAGGCCCTGTTCAAGCTGGAGGTCCCGGAGATCCAGCAGGGAATCGTCGAGATTCGCGCGGGAGCCCGCGAGGTCGGGAGCCGGACCAAGATCGCGGTCTGGTCGCGGGATGAGAGCATCGACCCGGTGGGCGCGTGCGTCGGCATGAAGGGCGCACGGGTGCAGGCCGTGGTGAACGAGCTCAACGGGGAGCGCATCGACATCGTGCCGTGGTCGAGCGACCCGGAACGTTTTGCGAAGTTGGCCCTGGCGCCGGCCCGCGTCGCTCGCGTGTTCTCGGACCCCGAGACGCGGACGATCCAGGCCGTCGTGGATGAAGACCAGCTCTCGCTCGCCATCGGGCGCAATGGCCAGAACGTGCGCTTGGCGTCCGAGCTGTCGGGCTGGAAGATCGACCTGTATTCGAGCCGGGAGTGGATGGAGCGGGCCGAAGGGCCGGTGTTCCAGCCGTTGCCCGAGGAAGGGGATGTCGGTGGGGACGTCCGGTTGTCCGAAATCGAGGGGCTTCCGCCCGCAACGGTCGCGGTGCTCGAGGATGCGGGCTACAAGACGTTCAATGACATCCTGGACCTGGAGCGCGAGGACCTGCTCAAGCTCCCCGGCATTGCCCCGGAAGAGGCGGATCGCATCATGCGGATGCTCTCCGAGTTGACGACGGAAGACGGGAACGCCGAAGCGGGCGGTGAGGGATAGTGGGCGGGTTCGCCCCGGAAGTGCAGCGCAAGCTGCTGGGCCTCATTGGCCTCGGGGCGCGGGCCCGGAACGTGGTGGTTGGTGTTGAGCGCGTGAAGGATGCGGCACGGCGCGGCAAGGTGAAGATGGCGTTTGTCGCGCCCGATGCATCGGACAACAGCCGGGAGAAGGTGCTCCCGCTGCTGGAGGCCCGGCGCGTGCAGGTGTTCGAGGGGCTGACGGCGGTGGAACTGGGGCAGGCAGTAGGCAAGGAGAGTACGGTCGCCGTGGGCGTGATCGACGCGGCACTGGCGAGTGGGTTGCGACGTCTGGTCGAACCCGATCGACGTGATGCACGGAACCCGAGTCCCCGGGGGACTCGTTAGGAGGTTCGTTTGAGCAAGCTGCGCGTACACGACCTGGCAGGCGAATTCGGCGTTCCGGCGGAGGATCTCATGCAGCTCCTCCGGCAGATGGACGTTCCTGTACGGAGTCACTTGAGCCAGTTGACCGATGACCAGGTCGCTCGAGTGCGTCTTCGGTGGGAACGGGAGAAGCGCGCGCGCCAGGAGAAGCCGGCCCCCGCGGCCCCGGCCGCGGCCCGTCGTCGTCGCGGCACCGCGACCCCCGAGGCGCCGCCGGCACCGGAGGCGGCTCCGGCCGCCAAGGGTTCGATCCGTCGCCGGAAGGCCGCGGACATCGTCGTACCGGAGCCCGAAGTCGTCGAACCGGAACCGGTGGCAGCCGAGCCCGAGCCGATCGAGGCCGCGCGCCCGGTCGAACCGGTCGTAGAGGCCCCGCAGCCGGAGTCCGTCGAGGAAGCCGTTGCCGTCGCCCCGCCGCCAGCGCCGGTAGCTACCCCCGAGCCGCCGCCAGCACCCGAACCCGCTCCGGAAGTCCCGCGTCCGCCCCTCCCGCGGCCCGCGTACAGCACCTCCACGCCGCCCCCGCGACCGGCCCCCGTGCAGGGGATGCCGGAGCGCCCACGTCCGCGGCCGATCGTTCCTGGAGCCCCGCGCCCGCGCGGGACCCCCGGCAGTTCGCCGTTTGGTCCGCCACGCCCGATCGCCTCGGCGACGCCCGGTGGCGCTGTTGGCCTTCCCACGCGGGATGACCGCGGGGCCTCGCAGCCACCCGCCGGTGCGGGGGGTCGTGGCAAGCAGAAGAAGGGACGTCGCGATCGCGTCGACCAGGAAGAGGTGTCGGCCAACATCAGCCGCGTCATGACGTCGATGCGCGGCACCGCCAAGCGCGGGCCGCAGCGTCGCGATGACACGCGCCAGGACCTCGAGGCGATGCGCCGCGAGGAGGCGGAGCGCGAGAAGAAACTCGTCCGCGTCAACGAGTTCATCACCGTCGCGGAACTGGCCGAGATCCTCAAGGTGCCCCCGACGCAGATCGTCGGGTTCGCCTTCAAGAACCTCGGCCTGATGGTGACCATCAACCAGCGACTCGACTTCGACCAGATCGAGCTGATCGCGTCGGAATTCGGGTTCCAGGCGGTGAAGGAAGAGGAGTACGCGGCGGATCTCGGTGCTGGTGCGCCGGCCGACGCCCCGGAGACCCTCAAGTTCCGTCCGCCGGTCGTGACGATCATGGGGCACGTCGACCATGGCAAGACGTCGCTGCTTGACTACATCCGAAAAGCGAACGTCGTGGCGGGCGAGGCTGGTGGCATCACGCAGCACATCGGTGCGTACCACGTCAGCCTGCCCAACGAGAAGGCGATCACCTTCCTCGATACCCCGGGTCACCAGGCGTTCACCGCCATGCGTGCCCGCGGGGCGCAGGTCACGGACATCGTGGTCCTCGTCGTCGCCGCGAACGACTCGGTGATGCCGCAGACCATCGAGGCGATCTCGCACGCCAAGAACGCCGGCGTGCCGCTGATTGTCGCGATCAACAAGGTCGACCTGCCGGATGCGAACCCCATGCGGGTCTCGCAGGACCTCCTGCAGCACGGGGTCGTCCTCGAGCAGTTCGGCGGCCAGGTCCTCTCCACGGAGATCTCGGCCAAGAAGGGGACACACGTCAACGAACTGCTCGAGCAGGTGCTCCTGCAGTCGGAAATCCTGGACCTCAAGGCAAACCCGGACAAGGCGGCGACGGGCTCGGTGATCGAAGCCCAGCTCGACGCAGGGAAGGGCCCCGTCGCCACGATCCTCGTGCAGAGCGGGACGCTGCGCGTGGGCGACAACTTCATCTGCGGCCTGTTCTCCGGACGCGTCCGCGCGCTGCTCGACGAGCGCGGGAAGCCGGTGAAGGAAGCCGGCCCGGCGATCCCGGTGCAGGTGCTCGGCCTCACCGGCGTCCCCATGGCCGGCGACCAGTTCCTCGTCGTGGACGATGCGACGCAGGCGCGGGAAATCGCGCAGCGCCGCGAGCGACTCGACCGCGAGGCCAAGAGCCGCCGCACCTCCAAGAGTGCGGTCACGCTCGAGGACTTCATGTCGCAGGCGGCGGCGGGCCAGAAGCGCAACCTCCGCATCCTCATCAAGGCCGACCAGGGCGGCCCGGCGGAAGCACTCGCCGACGCCTTGCAGCAGCTGTCCAACGCCGAAGTCTCGGTCGAGGTGGTGCACCGCGGCGTCGGGGCCATCACCGAGGGCGACATCCTGCTCGCCCGCGCGTCGGGCGCCATCATCATCGGCTTCCACGTCCGGCCGGACAACAACGCGCGTGCAGCGGCCGAGCGTGAAGGGGTCGACATCAAGCTGTACCGCATCATCTACGAGGCCGTCGCTGACGTGAAGGCGGCGCTCGAGGGGATGCTGCGCCCGGAAGAGCGCGAGGTGGTGCTGGGCGAGGCCGAGGTGCGCGAGACGTTCAAGGTGTCGCGTATCGGTACGATCGCGGGGTGCCATGTCCGCTCCGGTCTCATCAAC
>JAEUJL010000520.1 GCA_016794835.1 Gemmatimonadota bacterium
CGCACGGCGCCTTTCTCGCGCGCTTCCTTCCATCCGCCCAGGCGGACGAAGTCCTCCCCGGCGACCGTCTCGGCGCGGATGAAGCCCCGCTCGAAGTCGGTATGGATCACCCCGGCCGCCTTGGGGGCCGTGTCGCCCTCGTGGATGGTCCAGGCGCGGACCTCCTGCTCGCCGGCGGTGAAATAGGTGCGCAGCCCTAACAAGTGGTAGCCGGCGCGGATCAGTCGATCGAGGCCGGCCGTGGTGATCCCGAGCGAGGCGAGGAACTCCGTGCGCTCGTCGGCGGAAAGCTCCGCCAGCTCGGCCTCGATGCGCGCGCTGAAGGTCACCACCTCCGCCTGCTGCCCCGACGCCTCGACCGCGGCCCGCAACGCCTTCACATGCGGACCCTCGTCGCCGTTCAGTTCCGCATCCGAGACGTTCGCGGCGTACAGCACCGGCTTGGTGGTCAGGAGCTGCAGGGGCGCGAGAAACGCGAGCTGTTCGCGCGTCAGCCCGGCATGCCACAGCGGCTTCCCCTCGGCCAGCGCGCGGTTGGCGGCTTCGAGCGCGGGGAGCTCGGCCTGGGCCTCCTTGTCCCCGGTCCGGGCGGCACGCTGCACCTTGTCCAGTCGCTTCTCCACGCCGCCGAGGTCCGAGAGGGCGAGCTCGAACTCGATGACTTCCCGGTCGCGAACCGGATCCACGCTCCCCATGACATGGGTGACGTCGGGGTCCTCGAAGCAGCGCACGACGTGCACGATGGCGTCGGTCTCGCGGATGTTGGACAGGAACTTGTTCCCCAGCCCTTCACCCTGCGCGGCGCCCTTGACCAGCCCGGCAATGTCGACGAACTGCACGACCGCGGGCACCGTCCGCTTCGGCTTGACGATCTCGGCGAGGCGATCGAGGCGCGGGTCAGGGACCTCCACCATCCCGACGTTCGGGTCGACGGTGCAGAACGGGTAGTTCGCCGCGGCCGCCGCAGCGGAGGAGGTCAGGGCGTTGAAGAGCGAGGACTTCCCGACGTTGGGAAGTCCGACGATGCCGAGGGACAACATGCGGGACGGTGGCTAGGGCTTGGACGGCGGAGGCGGGGCGACCTGCGGCAACTGCGACAACTTCAAACTGCAACGACAGCAGCACGGGCAGTACGAGCAGTACGCGTGGCACGCGTGGCACGAGGAAGAGCTGCTGCGCTGAAGGGACGGAATGTACTCAGTGCGTGGAAAAGATGATGCTTGTCTGTTCGCCGCCGTCACCTTTGGGTATGCACCCACACGAACGCCTGACTGCGTGGCAGAAGGCTCACGACTTCACCCTGGCTGTGCTCCGCTCCATCGAGCGCCCTCCACGCGCGGGTCACCTCGTCGTGGTGAACCAGCTGCGGCGTGCGGCGATATCGGTCACGACCAACATCGTCGAGGGCGCGAGTCGCGATAGTGCCGAACAGTTCGCCTCGTTCCTCAACATCTCGCTCGGATCGGCCCGCGAGTGCAGCTACCTGATTTGCCTGTCCGCGGAACTCGGCGCCATCTCGTCCGCGTCGCGCGCGACGTTGGAAGCGCGTTGCGACCAGGTCTGTCGCCTCATAGTCCCGCTCAAGAGGCACCTCCAGCGCGCCATCGCCGCCAAACCACCCCGCCCCCGTGCCACTCGTGCTGCCCGTGCCGCTCGCACCGCCCGTGCTTCGCCCACCTAGGCCGGCCGCCGCGCCAGAATCCACGCTTACCCGTGCCACTCGCGCTGCCCGTGCCGCGCGTACTGCCCGTGCTTCGCCCTGACAAACCAGAGCGCTACCCCTGAACCCATCCCTCAACGAGGCTGACAAGCGCCGGCAGCTGTTCCGCAATTGACTCGCGCTCCGCTTTCCCCGCCTTCCCCAGCACGAAGTCGGACAGGTCGCCCACCGGGCGTTCGTCCGGCGGCTTGATGCCGACGCGCAATCGCGCGTAGTCTTGCGAGCCCACGTGCGCCTCGATCGACTTGAGCCCGTTGTGGCCGCCGGCGCTGCCCTTGGCGCGAAAGCGGTGGGTGCCCAGGGGCAGGGCCACCTCGTCGACGATCACCAGCAGGTCGGTGGCGGCCGACCACCCTTCACGCCGCATGTAGGGGGCGATCGCGTTCCCGCTCAGGTTCATGAATGTCTGCGGCTTCATCAGCCGAACGCGGGTCGTCCCGATGCGCCCATCGCTCACCAGCGCATCGCGGTCCTTGCGCCAGCCCTCGAAATGCCAAACGTCGGCCAGGTGGTCGACAACCCACCAGCCGACGTTGTGTCGGGTCAGCTCGTACTGCTTCCCCGGGTTGCCGAGGCCGACGACGAGCTTCACCGGTCAGGCGACTACTTCTTCTCGCCTTCCGCCTCGTCCGTCTTGGCCTTGCGGATGACCTCGGGCTCGCCCGGTGCGGCGCCTTCAGCGGACGGCGCAGCCACTTCTTCCTTCGGCGCGGAGACGATCATGATCGTCCCGGACGCGTCGAGCACCTCGACCCCTTCGGGGACCGTGATGTCGGAGACGTGGATCGAGTGCCCGATGGTGACCTCGGTGACGTCCACCTCGATGCGGTTCGGGATGTTGGCCGGGTCGACGCGGCACTCGATTTCCTGGAGGACCTGGGTCATGATGCCGCCGCCGAGGCGGACGCCGACCGGGGTACCCACGAGGACGATCGGGATGTTCACGATGACCTTTTCGCCGGCGACGAGTTCCTGGAAGTCCACATGCAGCACGCTGCGGCTCAGCGGGTGCCGCTGGATCTCGCGGATCAGGGTCATGGCGTTCGTGCCATCGACGGCCAGGTCAATGACCGTGGTCTCGGCGTTGATGTGCCCGAGCAGCCGCTCGAGTTCACGGGCATCGAGGCTCAGCGCCTGCGGGTCACGGGTGTGGCCATAAACGATGGCCGGGACGCGGCCGCTGCGACGCAGGGAGCGAGCAACGCCCTTGCCGGTGTCCTGACGGGCGGAGGCGCTGAGGGATGCGGTAGCCATGGGTAGAACCGGAAAGTCGGGAAGGGAATCAGTCGAACAGCGAACTCACACTCTGCTCCAGGTGTGTGAAGCGGATGGCCTTGGCCAGGAGTCCGCCGGTCGACAACACCGTGAGGCGATCAAACCGCTTTTCAGGTGCCAGGGCGATGGAGTCGGTGACGACCACCTCCGCGATTGGCGCCTTTTGCAACCGTTCCACCGCCGGCCCGGACAGCAGCGCGTGGGTGGCACAAACGTAGATGTCGCACGCCCCCAGGTCCTTGAGCGCTCGTGCGGCCTCGCTGACCGTCCCGGCGGTATCGATCATGTCATCCGGGATGATGCAGTCCTTCCCCTCCACCTCACCCACCACGTTCACCACCTCCGACACGTTCGCCGACGGGCGGCGCTTGTCGATGATGGCCAGCGTGGCATTCAGCTTCTTGCCAAAACTGCGAGCCATCTTCGCGGAGCCCACGTCGGGGGCGACGATGACCGGATCCTTCAGTTGCTTCTTCTTGAAGTGTCCCATCAGCACCGGGGCTGCGTACAGGTGATCGACGGGGAAGTCGAAGAACCCCTGCAGCTGGTGCTGGTGGAAGTCGAGTCCCAACACCCGGTCGGCGCCTGCGCGCTCGATGAGGTTGGCCACGACCTTTGCTCCAATGGCGACGCGCGGCTGGTCCTTTCGGTCCTGCCTCGAGTAGCCGTAATACGGCATGACGAGCGTGATACGTGCGGCGGACGCCCGGCGTGCGGCGTCGATCAGCAGGAGCGCCTCCAGGAGGTTCTCCGCGGGCGGGTTGGTCGGCTGCACAATGAACACGTCCGCGCCGCGCACGTTTTCATCGATTCGGACAAAGATCTCGCCGTCCGCAAAGCGGCTCAGCGTGACCTTGGCCAGTTCCACGCCCAGGTTCCGGGCGATCTCTTCGGCCAGTCCTCTGTTCGCGCTCCCCGAGAGCAGCTTGAATCCGCGGAGCACGCCAGGCAGGTGGTCCATTACGGTTGAGCCTCTAAAGCTAGATGGGACAATGATCTTGGTCAACCGAGCGGGGTGAACCAGCCCGGACGAGTTGCCCCCCCAGGGTTCGAACCTGGACTAGATGCTCCAAAGGCATCTGTGCTGCCATTACACCAGGGGGCAGAGCCCACAAAGCTAGCGCTGGCGGGTCTACTGGAGGAAGTCGGCACCTCGTGCCTACTCGACCGAAAGAGGCTCCACCCCGGTGGCCGTGCGGGTCGGAACGAGTCGAAAACCCTCCGGGAGCTCGGGCAGCTCCGACGGGAGCGGGGTCCGGTCCAGCGAAAGGGCATACAGGGTCGAGCCGGACCCGGACATCCGGGCGAGGACCCCGGCGCCAAGGGCCGACAGGCGCGAGAAGGCCGATGCCAGTTGGGGATGGTGGGCGAAGACCACCTCCTCAAACTCGTTCACCGCGGTACTCCCGACCTCGGCCCACGTCTCCCAGGCACCCTCCGACATGAAGGCCGCCCCGGGGAGGGGGGCGCCGCGAGCGGCGACCCACCCGTAGGCGGCGGCCGTGTTCACCCCGAATGGTGCGACGACCACCAGACAGTCGGTGCCGGGCAGGGTCGGCAGGCCGAGCAGTCGGTCGCCGCGACCCCAGCCGAGCGCCAGCGGGTTGGCGTCCTGCGTCAGGAAGGGGACGTCCGCGCCGAGCGACCCGGCAAGCCGGAACAACTGGGGCTTGGTCAGTCCGCCGAGCAGGTGCTGGAGCACCCGAAGCACCGCCCCCGCGTCAGCGCTCCCACCTCCCAGCCCGCCGCCGCTGGGGATGTGCTTCACGATCTCGATCCGGAAACCGTCGGTGGACCCGATGGCGTCCAGGTACGCCGCTGCAGCGCGCCAGGCGAGGTTGTCCTCCGCGCGGCCAAGGCCATCCGGTGGGAGCATGGGGCCTCCACACGTGAGGGTCCGCGATCCCGCGGTCAGCTCAACGCGCACCTCGTCGGCGAGGTCGAGCCGCTGGAAGATCGTCTCGATCTGGTGGTACCCAGAGACCTCACGGGCAAGGAAGCGCAGGCTCAGGTTGATCTTGGCTTGCGCGCGGACCCGGGCCGCCCGTGTCATGGACTGGCGTTGGCCGTCTTGCCGAGGTCGCCAAACTGCATCCCCAGCCGGCTGAAATAGTAGAGGCCGATGACCGTGATGGGGATGAACGAGATGATGTGGAAGCCGAAGCCCCAGCTGATCGCCTGGTCGGCCGGCACGCCGAAGAGCGCCAGTCCCTCACGTCCAAAGAACTCGAAGATGCCGAAGAACCCCGGGGTCGACGGCGCCGCGACCCCGACGGCGATCA
>JAEUJL010000562.1 GCA_016794835.1 Gemmatimonadota bacterium
AGCTGTGACGCCCGCCCCTGTCTGGCGTCCCTCTCCGTAGAGCTGACCCCCTTGGGGGGTGTCCCAAGCCCTTCCTCGCCCAGCTGATGTCGACCACATTGCTTGAAAGGCCCGTCCGCGCCATGGATAACGCCGCTTTCCTTCGCTCAATCCCGCTCTTTACCAAGCTCGACGACGCCGAACTCGTCCGCTTCGGTGAACTCATGCGGGAAAAGAACTACCCCAAGGGGAGCGTCATCGTCTTCGAGGACGACCCCGGCGACTCCCTCTTTGTCGTCCGCGAGGGCCGCGTCAAAGTCGTCCTGATCGGCGAAGATGGGCGCGAGGTCATCCTCGGCGTCCTCGGCGTCGGCGAGCACTTCGGCGAATTGTCCCTCATCGACGACCAGCCGCGCTCCGCGCACGTGATCGCCATGGAGGAGACCAACCTCCTGGTGCTCCGCCGCGATGATTTCCGCCGCCGGGTCGAGGCCAATCCGGCCGTCGCCTGGTCGCTCATGAGCGAGCTGACGCGACGCCTGCGCCGCGCCGACGCCAAGATCCATGGCCTCGCCCTGCTCGACGTCCCGGGACGCATCGCCCGGTTGCTCCTCGACTTCGCCGAGGAAGGCGGCTCGGACCTCATCGAGAAGCCGCTGACCCACCAGACGATCGCCCACATGATCGGGGCCAGCCGGGAGACCGTCAGCCGGACGATCCGCGACTTCCAGATCCAGGGACTCATCAAGGTCGAGCGTCGCCGGATCTCCGTGGCCAACCGGCCCGCGCTTCGCCAGATGGCGCAGGCCCGCGTCTAACCCTGCGCGCCGTACCGGTCCCGCGGACCACCGAGGGACCGGCGGCGTCTCATCACCCGCATGCGCGCGCGCTTTTGGGGTACTCGCGGTTCATGCCCGGCCCCCGGGCCCCACACCGTCCGGTACGGCGGCAACACCACCTGCCTCGAACTCCGCACCGATGATGACACCCTCGTCATCTTCGACGCCGGGTCTGGCATTCGGGAGTTAGGCCTCACCCTCGCCGCCGCCAGCAACGGCGCCCCCATCCGCGGCGACCTGTTCTTCAGCCACGCGCACTGGGACCATATCCAGGGGCTCCCCTTCTTCACCCCGGCCTTCCAGAAGGGCAACCAGTTCCGCCTGTTCGGGTCCCCGGCCCTGGAGCGCAGCCTGGAGGTCGTGCTCCGGCAGCAGATGAGCCCCGTGGTCTTTCCCGTGGCCTTCGACCAGCTCTCCGCCCGCATGGAGTTCGCGCCGTTCAGCGGCTACGCCCACGAAGGGAGCGGCTACGCCCTGCGCGCGGTCAATGTCCGCCACCCCGGCGGGGCCCTCGGCTTCCGCGTCCATCCGCCGGGACAGCCGGATCGCTCTATTGTCTTCATCCCCGACAACGAGCTCGATCGCGATGGCGACCGGGCCGAGGACGCCTCGACCCGGGACGCCCTCGTCGACTTCGCCCGCGGCGCGCGCATCCTGATCCACGACGCGATGTACACCGGCGCCGAGTACATGAACCACCGCGGCTGGGGCCATTCGTCCTATCGCGACGCCGTGGATTTTGCGATCGCCGCCGAGGTGGAAACGCTCGTGCTCTTTCACCACGAGCCCGAGCGCAGCGACGATGCCCTGGACGCCATGCTGACCCTGTGCCACCAGATGGTCCAGGAGCGCAACGGGCGCGTCCGCGTGATCGCCGCGGAGGAAGGGACCTCGCTCGAGGTTTAGCTGGCGCGCCAGCGCCGCGCGAGGACCCAGGCGTGCGGCAGGGCCACCAGCAGGGCGACCTGCTCCGCGCGCTGCGGCGTCCGGAGCAGGCCAAGCACCACACCGACCAGGGCCAGTCCGGCCACCACCGCGACGAACCCCCGTGCCCGCGCGCCGAGGGGCCCCCGTCGCCACACGACCCAGGCCAGCCCCCACCACAGCGGATTGAGGTAGAGCAGGTTCACGTTCGCGTACGCCCACGTGTGCTGGGTGAAGCCCCAGAGGATCACGAGCAGGACGCCGAGCAACCCGGCGATGACGCACCAGGTGGCAGCCGCCACGCGTTCCGCGCGCGGTGAGAGGCGCGCGGCCAGTGCCAGCACCACGGTCAGGGCCAGGGCGATGAGGGCGTAGCGTCCCTGGTGGTTGGCCGGAGCCGCCAGCTCGGCGGGTCGCGTGGCCCGGAAGAGCTCGCGCTCGGCCACGACCAGCGGACGGGTGGTGCCGTTCGTGCCGGGCAGCTGGACCTCACGCACGGCGTCCTGCAAGCGCATTGGCACGAACAACGCTTCGTGTCGCGTCATCTCGCGATCCGACGGCGACCCGAGCCCGATGTCGATCCCCGTGTAGAGCAGGTCGGCATCCGCCAGGCGGCGCGCCTCATCGCGAAAGGTGCGTCCCGAGCCGGTGCCCGCAAACTGGCGCTGGAGCACGCCGCCTAACGCCTTGTCGAGCGCATCGCGGGCGCGCGTCGAGCAGTTGTCGCCGAAGTAGTCGTACCGGTAGTACTTGTTGGCGTCCAGGGCATTCCACTCCACGAACGCCTTCAGCGCGACCCGCTGCGCGGGGGTCAGGGCCAGCTCCTGGATCGTGACCGAGCGGTTCGCACGCCGGTAGAACTCCACGGTCAGCTGCGCATCGTACGGCTCGACGCGGTAGCGCATCTCCCCGCGAATGAAGCGGGGGAGGAAGTCGGCCTCGTCGAAGTCGAACACCCCCCAGTTGTAGACCACGTCGGTTCCCGCCGCGCGGTCCCGGATCCCGACGGCGTTGTGCCCGAACCGCTCCCAGATGAGGTCACCGGGCCCCATCGTCAT
>JAEUJL010000574.1 GCA_016794835.1 Gemmatimonadota bacterium
AACTGGCCGGGCACACCATTGATGAGGGTGATCCTCGGCGTCGTGGTCTGCGCGCCGGTGATCCCGCAGTAGGTGTCATCGGGCCCCAGGGGCACCTGCGAGACCGAGATCCAGGTCTGGCGATCGACGCTCACGTAGCAGGCGATGAACGGCAACTTGTTGTTCGCGACCGCACTGACCGGGAGCGGCAGGTTGACGGTGCCCGTCGCGTCGAAGGTCCCGGTGAGGTCGATGCGCGCGATCGTCCCCACAGGCCCGGGAATCCCCGCAGGTCCCTGGGGTCCGGTCGGGCCGGTGGGCCCCTGCGGCCCCGATGGTCCCTGCGGTCCGGTGGGACCAGTGGCGCCGGTCGGACCGGTCGCGCCGGTGGGACCCTGGGCACCGGTGGGTCCGGCCGGACCGACAGGACCCGCTGGGCCCATCGGCCCTTCGCAGGCGGTGACCAGGAGGGCAACACACGCCAACCCAAGGGCGCGGGGGGCGGAACGGTTCATTTGGTGATCCCTCGAATCACCGGGGTGTAGCCCGGGAAGATGTAGGAGAGGTTGGGATTCCCCAGCCGCTGCGTGACGACTTCGGCGAGGATGTCGCGGTAATCCATGGTGACCTTGAGGTCCTGCCCGTCCTCGAGCACGTCCTGGCTCAGCCCCGGCCACTGGGCGAGCACGCGGCCGCCGGCGATGGCCGTCCCCAGGACAAACGCCACGCTGCCGCGCCCGTGGTCCGTTCCCATCGATCCGTTCTCCCGCGCATTGCGCCCGAACTCCGAGATCGCCACCAGGGTCACGCGGTAGTTGGTCGGCGCCTTCACCACGTCGGCCCAGAAGGCCCCGATCCCGTTGGCGAAGTCGGTCATGAGCTGGTGCATCTGGCCGGAGGTCGGCCCCTGGTTCGCATGCGTATCCCAGCCTCCGATGTCCAGGTGGGCGGCCTCGACCCCGACATCCGCCTTGATGAGCGCCGCGAGCGACCGGAGCCCCTGGTTGAAGTCGGTGGTGGAGTAGGTGGCGCCATTGGCCGGCCGATACCCGCGAAAGTCGATCGACTTGAGCAGGTTCACGGTCGCGATCCCGTCGCGCGCCGCGCTACGAGCCGGGGCCCACGCCCCGGCGAACAGGCGATCCAGCTGCGGCCCCACCGGGGTGATCAGGTTGTAGCTCCCCGGCACCGGGATCGGCAGGGTCTTCGGCGCCCCCGTCAGCGTGAGGCGCGTCCCTCCCCAGCCTAACGCGAGCGCCCGCAGCGGGGCCGTGGCGCGCGACGGCGTGGACGTCGCGAGGTGGCGCGCCAGCCACCCGGTCACCAGGCTGTAGTCGTTGGGCTTGCCGGCCTCCATGTAGCGCTCGGCCTCGAAGTGCGACCGGGACGTCGTGAAGCGCTGCCCGGTGGCATGGATCACCGCGAGGTCACCGGCCTGGTAGGCCGGGTACATCCCGAGCATCCCCTGGGGGAACATGAAGAAGTTGTCCAGCGCGACCCCACGGACCGGGGAGGACGAGTCCGGGCGCGGCACGGCAATGGTCGGGCGGCCGGTGTAATACAGCGGGTCGCCGAACGGGGCGACGAGGGTCAACCCATCGGCGCCGCCCCGCATGAAGATCGAGACGATCACGTCCCGCGTGGTGTCCTCGGACTCGCGATACGCGACGTCGGGCAGCCAGGCCGGCAACGACAGGGCCGCCATGTTGGCCCCCGCGGTCGCCATGAAGCCACGCCGCGACAGCGCTCGATACTCGCCACACCCGCACGTGTCATGGGAATCGGTCATGGAGCCTCGTCGGGGTCAGTAGTACTGCGCGTCGGGGGAGCAGGCGGCCAGGTGGACCGCCAGCGT
>JAEUJL010000594.1 GCA_016794835.1 Gemmatimonadota bacterium
AACGACGAGATCTTCGCCGCTCGCGACGTGACCAAGTCGAACACCACGCGCCTGAATGCCTTCACCTCCCCGGATGCGGGGGTGCTCGGGTTGGCGGATCCGGACCTGATCGTGTGGCATCGCCCCGGGCCGGACAACGCGACGACCTGTCGGCGCGCGACCTTCGACCTCGCGACCCTCGGGGAGTTCCCCCGCGTGGACGTGGTCCTCGCCCACATCGGCGCGGATTCGGTGCTCATTGATGCCGCGGTGGCCGCTGGCGCCAAGGGGTTGGTGATGGGAGGCGTGGGACGTGGGGGCAGCACACCGGCCCAATCGCGGGCCCTCCAACGTGCGCGGCAACGCGGGGTCGTGGTGGCCACGTCCAACCGGACAGGCAGTGGACGTGTAGGTGCCGGGCCCGCCTCCCGGCTCGATTCGTTACCGCCAGGCGCCGGCGCCGAGGTCGGCTCGGCCGAGCTCAATCCGCCCAAGGCCCGTATCCTGTTGATGCTGGCCCTCGCGGCGAAATACCGTCCGGCGGATATCGCCCGCCTCTTTGAGCTGCGCTGACCCGTGCCCCCCGTGCCCCCCGTGCCCCCCGTGCCGCGCGTGCTCCCCGTGCCTCTCGTGCTTCGCCCTTCTTCGTCGAGCCTCCACATGCGCCTTACCGTGCTTGCCCTCGCGGCCTCGTCCCTGGCCCTGTCGGCCCAGGTCCCCCAGCCTCCCACCGGCAATGCCGCCGTCTCGGCGGCGCTCGAGTCGATCAAGCGCGAAAACGCGTGGACCCTCCAGCAGCAGGTTTCCATCTGCGAGATCCCCGCACCGCCGTTCAAGGAACAGGTGCGCGGGCAGGAGATCGTGCGGCGCTTCAAGGAACACGGCCTCCAGAACGTGCGCGTGGACGCGGAGGGGAACGTCATCGGCGAGCGGCCGGGCTCGGGGAACGGTCCCACCGTGGTGCTCTCCGGTCACCTCGACACCGTCTTTCCCGAAGGGACGGACGTGAAGGTCAAGCTGGAAGGTGGGCGCTACCGCGGTCCCGGCATCGGCGATGACTGCCGCGGGTTGGCCACGATCCTGGCCGTGGCGCGGGCGATGAAGGCGGCCAACGTCACCTATCCCGGCAAGGTGTTGTTTGTCGCCACCGTCGGCGAGGAAGGCCCGGGCAACCTGCGCGGCGTCCGCCACTTCTTCCAGAACCCGCCCGAGAAGATCGACTTCTTCATCTCGGTGGACGGGACCGGGCTCGGGCTCACGACCGGCGCGGTGGGCAGCCACCGCTACCTGGTGCAGTTCCAGGGCCCGGGCGGCCACTCGTACGGCGCCTTCGGCATGCCGAACCCGATCCACGCGATGGGCCGGGCCATTGCCAAGGTCTCCGACTTCCAGGTCCCGCGGTCACCGCGCACCACCTTCAACGTGGGCATCGTCACCGGCGGAACCTCCGTCAACACGATCTCCCCGCTCGGCGCGATGGAGGTCGACCTCCGTTCCGAGTCACCCGAGGAGCTCCTCGCGGTCGACACCAAGCTGAAGAATGCCGTGCAGCAGGCGGTGGACGAGGAGAACGCGCGCGCTCCGGATCACCCGGGCAAGGTGACCGTGAAGTGGATCGACATGGGCATCCGGCCAGCCGTCCTCGTCAACAACGAGTCGTTTGTCGCGCGGGCGGCCCTCGCCGCCGGGAAGGCGCTGGGCTTCACCGCCGAGACCGGCGCGTCGTCGACTGATGCGAACTACCCGATGAGCCTCGGGATTCCCAGCATCACGATCGATGGCGGCGGCATTGGCCGCGGCGCGCATTCCATCGCGGAGTCGTACGAAGATGGTCCCGAGGGGTGGAAGGGGCCGCAGTGGGCGCTGCTGACCACGGTGACCCTTGCTGGCCTCGGCCGCACGGCAGGGGTCGTGCCCTGACGCCCACCCGGCAGCCGCCGCGTTCTACGTCACCCGTTCGCCCATCACTTCCACCACGCGCGAGACCAGGGCGCGAGGGGTGAACGGCTTCTGGAGGAAGGCGGCCCCGTCCTCCAGCGCCTCGTTCTGGCGGAGGGCGCCAGCGGTGTAGCCGGACACGTGCAGGACGCGCAGCCCCGGGCGCTCCTGCCGGAGGCGCCGCGAGAGTTCGCCGCCGCCCATCCCGGGCATGATGACGTCGGTGACCAGGAGGTCGATCGGGCCGGCGTACTCGCGAGAGAGGTCCAGGGCCTCGTCGCCGTTCGATGCGACGATGACCACGAAGCCCGCGCGCTGCAGCACGCGCTTCATGAGCAGGCGCACGGTCGGTTCGTCTTCGGCGAGGAGGACGGTGCCGCTCGACGGGGCGGTGCGGTCTCCTCGGGATTCCACGGTCCCGGCCGACGCCGAGGCCGGGAAGTACGCGCTGAGTCGCCTCCCGGTCGCTGGTGGATGCAGCTGCACCCCACCTCCGGACTGCCGTGCGAACCCGCGCAGGGTGGCGAGCGCCATCCCCGAGGCGGACTCCGCGAGCGCGACGCCAAAGAACGGCTCGAAGAGGTGGTTGCCCATGCCGGCGGCGAATGGAGGCCCGCTGTCCGTCATGGTGATCGCGACCCAGGTACCGGCGCCGAGGTTGTCCGGCGTGCCGTTGCGCGGCTCCGGCACGTGGATCAGCTCCACGCCCAGCTCGATCATCCCGCGTGCGGGAATCGACTCGGCCGCATAGTTGACCAGGGTCACCAGGACCTGCTCGAGTTCGTCACCGTCGACCGTGGCGATCGCCGCTTCGGGAAGGGTGACCTCGCGGACCTCGATTCCCTCGCGCGCGGTGCGCCGGAAGGCAGCAAGCGCTCGCTTCACGACCAGGTTGAGGTCGATCGGGCGCGGAACGAGGACCTGCTGTTGGCTGAGGGCGAGGAGTTGGCGCGTCAGCTCGGCGCCACGGCGCGCCGCGCGCCGGATCTCCGCCGAGTCCTGCATCGCGGCGTGGGCCGGTTCCAGCTGTTCCTCGAGCATGTCGACCGACGTCAGGATCGTGGTCAACAGGTTGTTGAAGTCATGTGCCACGCCGCCGGCCAGGCGATTGAGCGCGGCCACCGTATCCGCCTGCCGGATCTGGGCCTCGAGGGCGAGGCGCGCCGCAACATCGGTTTGCGTGCCGAACGACGCGACCAGGTATCCGTCGCGCACGATCCCGGTCCCGTGGTTCAGGAAGCGCCGCACATCACCCTGGGCGTGATGCTCCACGGATTCCACGCCATTCAGTCGGTAGCCGCTGCGCACGAAATCGCGGATCATGTCCGCATTCTGCTCGGCATCCACGAGCATCTCACGGATCGGCGTCCCGGCGAACTCGGCTGCGCTCCGGTACCCGTACATGTGCGCCAGGCCGTCGCTGCAGCTGGCGAGCCGCCCATGCTGGAGGATCCACGCCACCTGTGCCTCGACGTCGAGGTCCGTCGGGACCGGCGGATCGAACTCGAAATACCACAGGCCGTCGGTGTCGCTCGCGAGGGGGGTGACCGACGGAGCACTGACGGGCGTCGGGACGCCACGATTTTCGGTCTTTGCCGGCGGATTCACGGAGTGGTGGTGACGGGCGTTCGAAAGGCGCGGAACGCGAGCAACCGCAAGGTGGGACGATTGGCCCGGGGCGCTCCATCGCTCACCGGTCCAGAGGCGCGCTAATACTGCCAGTCCGACGCCGTTTGCGTAACCCCCCGCTAGGTCCAGTCCCGATGTTGTGGCGCGAGGTGGCGCCGCCAGTCACGCGCGGACGGGGTGGGGTGCCTCGCTTTGAATGACTGGAAGCGGGTGAGGGCGCGCTGGTACCTCCGTTCCGCCATGTGGATGGGTCGGTGCGGCATCGCAATCAGGGCGCGCTCGACAACCCACACGCTGCGCGCGGAGAGGCGCCAGTCGCAGCGCACGAGGGTGTCGAGGTTGGCGACGCCGTACCCGACCAGGCGACCTTCACCGTCGACGTAGGGATCCATGTAACTCCGGACCAGGGCCTGGAGCGTGCGGAAGACCGGCTTGCGTCCGTGCAGC
The DNA here is from genome assembly GCA_016794835.1 of Gemmatimonadota bacterium. Taxonomy (GTDB): domain Bacteria; phylum Gemmatimonadota; class Gemmatimonadetes; order Gemmatimonadales; family Gemmatimonadaceae; genus RBC101. Next base: position 3,994 of record JAEUJL010000594.1, read on the forward strand.
CCTTCGTCGCGTGAGCGTGCCACCGTCCCCCAGCGACCGTCGCGCTGGTACAGGAAGAGGACATGGTCCAGCCCGTCCTGGGACTCCAGGTCGAGCACCAGGGGCGGGTACCCATGCTCGGCCATCACCGCGCACGCAAAGAGCATCGCCTCCGCGCAATGCGCCCGCTCATGCGCCACGACGCCGCGGAAGGTGCGGAAGGTGGCTTCCCAGTTGTAGGGAAGGTCGCGGAGCCAGCGCTGCACGGCCTGCGGCGTGCGGAGTTGGGCGACCAGGCGGCGCTCCCGCGCGGTCATCGACGCATTACGCGGCAAGGTCGAGCCCCCAGGACGCCCGAAGGAACTGCGCCAAGGCCGCGACGAAGCCTCGGGCAAAGGCCGCGCGGTTGGTCTCGCTGTCGCGGACCCCGGTGAAGTGTGCCTCGACCTGCACCGCGCAGGCGACGCCGCCGCCACGGCATCCGTGCCGATCGGTGATGTATCCACCCGTGAAGTAGTCGGCGCCCATCGGACCCGGGTCGCTTCGACTGGGGACGGCCGGGTATCCGGCAGCGGCGAGGAGGGTCCCGAGGCTGGTGGGACCACGCAGGATGCTCGAGAACGGCAGGGCGCCCGCGATCCTCGCGATCTCGCGCACGGATGAGCGGTCCGGGAGGCTGGGGTCACGGTCCAGCTCGCTGTCCGGGCGGTCGAGGGTGGAACCCGGGAGCAGGTACCCCAATTCGAGCCGCTGGATGGCGTGGCCGTGGCCGTGCAGGTCGACGAGGAAGCCGCGGCCGTGGTCGATGGCGACGCGCGCCTTGGCGAGCTCGACGAAGGCATGGAAGTCGCGCCAGGCCGCACCGGCACCGCGGTGGCCACACGAGGCCTCGAGGCTGTCGCGGTTGGCGTCGAGACGATCCCGATGCAGCCGGTTGATGACTACATGAGGATAGCGTCCGAAGCGGTCGTGGTACGCCGACGCCACGGCGCGCGCCATCTCCTCGGTGTTCGTGTCCCGCACGTTGGTGCCGCACCCCCGGACCGGGAGCGCCGATGGCCGGTCGGCGCCCCCGTGCGGTGCGGTCAGGATCACGGGCGCATTGCCCGCGATGTACTCGATGTAGCTATGCTCGCCAAAATACGACTGGCCGGGCACGTGGATCGGCGACGGGCTGGGCGGCGGTGGTGGCGGCGACGGTGTGGTCGCCTGTCCGTCTGCACACCCGACGATGGCGGCGACCACGCCGCACACCGCACGCCTCACCGACGACGCCGGACCAGGTCCACCTCGGCGCCGATGGCACCAAACCCGTTCCAGTGCGGCCCGCGGGCGATCTCGTCCATCAGGGCCCAGCCGCGCGTGCTGTCGCCGCGCATCACCAACCAGGCGGCCACGGCATAACCCGAGGTCGAGAAGCGCACCGAGTCGCTGCGGGCCCACTGCAGCACCTCATCGGCGGTGCGTTTGCCCTTGTACATCAGCAGGTTCTCGTAGTACGACCGGTTCGTCGTGACGGTCATCGATTCGGCGATCGTGCCGAGCAGGCGATTCGCCTCGGCCGTCCGGCCGGCGCGGGCGTTCGCGCGCCACGCCCAGTCGGTCATCGACACGCGCGCTTCCGGGTCCGTCGCGATGCGCATGCAGCTCCGGTAGCCGGCGCGATAGGCGCCCTGCGCCTCCCGGTCACGCAACGCGTCGTTGGAGGCGAAAGCGAGGCACTTCGCGTAGGCGTCGGCTGCGCGGTCGTAGTGGCCCAGGAGGTAGTGGGCGAGCCCCTGGTGATAGACCACGTCGAAGTTGGTCGAGTCCATCACGGCCGCCCGATCCAGGTCGCGGCGCCCGTCCTCGAACTGGCGCACCGTCAGGTAGCGGTGCCCGCGGAACCGCAGGAAACGCGCGTCGTTGGGGAACTGCGTCACCCCCCGTGAATAGAGGGCGATCGCCTCCCGAAAGCGCCACGCGGTGGCGCGCGCGCCAGCCGCTGCGAGCAGGAGCTCCGGGTCGTTCGGCGACCGCGCCAGGGCCGAATCGGCGGCACGCACCGGGCCCTCCGGGAGGGCAGGGGGGCGCAGGGGGGCGCCCAGCAGCGACATCCCCTCTGCACCCACGGGGAGACTCACATTGGCCGGCCGGTGACACGCGCCGACCACCAGCAGCAGGAGACCGAGCCGACGAGACATGGAATCGCTCAGGTGAGGAGGAGTTCGAGGTCTTCCCGCGTCAGGGAGGACAGCGGTCCATCTTCCGCCCGGAGGATGGCATCCGCAAGGTCGCGCTTGCGTTCCTGCAGCTGCAGCACCTTCTCCTCCACCGTGTCCCGGGCGATCAACCGGGTCGCCATCACGGGACGGGTCTGCCCGATGCGATGCGCCCGGTCGATCGCCTGGGCCTCGACCGCGGGGTTCCACCACGGATCGAGGAGGAACACGTAATCCGCCGCCGTCAGGTTGAGCCCCAGCCCGCCGGCCTTGAGCGAGATGAGGAAGACGGGACAGCCGGGATCCTCCTGGAAGCGCGTCACCCGCGCTTCGCGATCGCGGGTTTGCCCGTCGAGGTACTCGTAGACCAGGCCGGCGCGGTCGAAGTGCTGGCGGACGATGGCGAGCAGGCTGGTGAACTGCGAGAAGATGAGGACCTTGTGGCCTTCGGCCACCACTTCGAGGACACTCTCCTCGAGGACGTCGAGCTTGGCTGATCCTGCGCCGGCAAACGCCGGGTTGACGAGCCCCGGATGACAGGCCGTCTGGCGGAGGCGGAGCAGGGCCTCCAGGACGTGCACCTTCGCGCGCCCCATCCCCTCGGCCTCGATGCGACCCAGTAACGTGCTGCGGTAATGGTCGCGGAGTTCGTCGTACCGCCGGCGGTCCTCGTCTCGCAGGTCGACAAAGACCGTCTGCTCCACGCGTTGCGGAAGCTCGGGGGCGACCTGCGCCTTGGTGCGCCGCAGGATGTAGGGGCGCAGCGCCCGGGAGAGCAGGTCGAGGGCTTCCTGGTCCGGCGTGCCGCCGGGCTCCGGCGCGGCGGCGCGCAAGGCGCCCACCAAACGACCTGATGCGCCCAGCACCCCCGGGTTGAGGAACTCGAACAGGCTCCACAGCTCAGCGAGCCGGTTCTCGACGGGAGTGCCGGTCATGGCGAGCCGGTGCCTCGCCTTGAGCACGCGCGCGGCCCGCGCACTGGCGGTGCCGGCGTTCTTGATGGCCTGCGCCTCGTCCAGGATGACATAGTCGAACGGCACGCGGGACAGGAAGGCCGCGTCGCGTCGGAGGATGCCGTACGTGGTCAGGACCACGTGCGCGTTCGCCAGCGCCCGCGGGTCACGCGCGCGACCGGCGCCCACGTGCGCGAGGACCGTGAGGTCGGGGGTGAAGCGGGCCGCTTCCTGCTGCCAGTTGAACACCAGCGAGTTCGGCACCACCACGAGCGAGGGGCCCGCTCCCGCTGCGCGGCGCTCCTCGAGCAGCGCCAGCGCCTGGATGGTCTTGCCCAGCCCCATGTCGTCGGCGAGGCATCCACCAAAGCCCAATTGCTGGAGGAAGGACAGCCAGCCGAGCCCCTCCCGCTGGTACGGGCGCAAGGCGCCGCGAAAGCCGGCCGGCGCATCGTGCGGCTCGACCTGGCGAAAGTGTTCCAGGGCCTCGCGGACGCGCGCGAACTGGGCGTCCACGTCCACGCGGGGCGCACTCGCGAGCAGGGCATCCAGCACCCCGGCCTGCGCCGTCCGATACCGGACGCGCCCCTCGGCCACCGCCCCCGTCGCCGTGAGGAACGAGAGGCGACGCATCCACTCGTCAGGCACCAGGCCGACCGACCCGTCGGCCAGGGTGACGAAACGCTCCCCGGTCCGGGCCGCCTTCAGGAGTTCCGGCCAGGCCACCGACGTGCCATCAAACGATGCGCTGCCGTGCACGTCGAACCAGTCGATCCCACTCGCGACCCGCAGGTCGACGTCGAGCTCCGTGTGCAGCAGGGCTCCGTCCATCTCGACGAGGAACCCCTGCCCGCGCAATGCCGTGGCGATGTCCGCCGCCTTGCGGTCCGGCAGGCGCAGCGCGGCCTCCTCCTGTTCCCGCAGGCCGGCCGCGAGGGCGGCCGCATGGGCCGCGGCCTCGGCCTCGCGCGAGCGCTGCAGCAGCTGGTTGGTCGCCCGGTCAAAGACCGACGCCCGGGGGTCGGAGGCATCGACGGTCTCCCCGGCATAGTCGAAGGCCAGGGTGGCTTCCAGCCGCTCACTGCCTGCCTCCTCGTCGCGGATCCGCCGCACCCGCACGCGCGGGGTTGGCACGGCGGCCACCGGGGACAGGGTGTGTCCGTCCGGGAGGGTCAGCAACGGCAAGCGAGGCAGCGTGTGTAGTTCTCCCAGCACGCCGAGCAGGGCGCTCGGGGAGACCGTGTACCGCGCGCGGGTCCCCAGCGCGAGGAGCACGGGAAAGCGGCCGTCGTCGACATAGCGGTGGATGGTGTCATCCACCAGGAACAGGCCACCCCGCACGATGGCGGAGGCCGCCGAGATCGACAGCCGTTCGCCGTCGCGGGAG
>JAEUJL010000602.1 GCA_016794835.1 Gemmatimonadota bacterium
CCCGGCACGTCGCGCCGCCGCACCGAAGCCTCCGGTGACAGCGCGTCCATCACATCCGGGCCAAAGGTCGGGTGGGCCGCCGCGTAGGCCGAGAGCGGGAGCGTGTGCAGCTCGCGGCCGCTGACCTCGGCCTCACGCACGATCGCGCCGACCGCCTTGTGCGACTCGCGGAACGAGACGCCACGATCGACGAGGTAGTCAGCCAGGTCGGTGGCCATCATGACACTCGAGACGGCGGCGCGCATGCGCTCCCGCTGCCAGGTGATCTCGGCGAGCGTTCCGGACACTCCCGGGAGGACCAGGAGCATCGCGTCCACCGCGGCGAAGAGGGCGCGCTTGTCGTCTTGCAGGTCCTTGTTGTAGCCGCTGGGCAATCCCTTGAGGGTGGCGAGGAGCGAGACCAGCTCGCCGAGGAAGCGGCCGCCACTCCCACGCGCGATCTCCAGCGCGTCCGGGTTGCGCTTCTGCGGCATCATGCTCGAGCCGGTCGTGAAGGTGTCGCCGAACTTCACGAACCCAAACTCGCTCGTGCCGAACAGGATGAAGTCCTCGGCGAGGCGCGAGACATGGCTGCCGAGCATGGCGAGCGCAAAGAGCATCTCGACGATGAAGTCGCGGTCGGCCACCGCATCGATCGAGTTGGCCGAGAGGCGCTGGAAGCCGAGCGCGTCCCGCAGGAGGTCGCGTGGCACCGGGAAGGCGCAGCCGGCGATCGCACCGGAGCCCAGGGGGAGGGTGGCCGTCGTGTCCGCGACGTGGGCCAGGCGCTCGCGATCGCGCTGGATCGCCCAGAAGTGGGCGAGGACCCAGTGGGCCGCGGACACCGGCTGTGCACGCTGCAGGTGGGTGTACGCCGGCATGATGTCGTTGGCCAGCCCTTCCGCCTGCTCCAGCAACACCTGCTGCAGTTCGCGCGCCGCATCGTTCACCGTGCGGCACGCCTCCATCACCCACATGCGGGCGCCCGTCGCCACCTGGTCGTTGCGGGAGCGTCCGGTGTGCAGCTTGGCCGCCGGGTCACCCACGATGCCATGCAGCATCCGGTCGACCATCGTGTGGACGTCCTCGTCGGACGGGTCCGGCCGCGCGCCCGCGGCGAGCCGACGCGCGACCTCGTCGAGCCCGGTGACGATCGCATCACGCTCTGCTGCGGTGAGCACGCCGGCCACGTGGAGCGCACGCGCCCACGCCTGCGACAGCTTCACGTCATGCGGCCACAGGCGATAGTCGACGCCGATCGACTTGTTCACCGCATCCAGTGCCGCCGCGGTCTGCGCCCCGAAGCGGCCGCCCCACAAACGGTGCGAGGACGCCGGCTGGCCCGGCGTCCCCGTCGTGTCGTTGGTGCTCACGTCGCCTAGGCCAGCTCGAGCGTGGACTCGGCCGGTGCCTCGAGCTTCCCCTCGGCGATCAGCTGCCGGTCCTTGAGCGCGCGCACCCGCTGCGGCAGCCCGAAGAGGCGGATGAAGCCGGCGGCATCACTCTGCTGGTAGACATCGTCCGCCCCGAAGGTGACGAACGCCTCGTCGTACAGCGCGTGGTCGCTCTGGCGCGAGACGATGGACGACGTGCCCTTGAACAGCGACAGGCCGATGGTGCCCGTGACCCGGGCCTGCACCACGTTGATGAAGGCGTCGTAGGCCTTCTTCTCGGTGGTCCACCAGCGTCCTTCGTAGACGAGGTCGGCGTAGCGCGGGGAGATCGCATCCTTCGCGGCGATCGTCCGGCGGTCGAGGACGAGCATCTCGAGCTCGGACAACGCCTGGTAGAGCAGTGTGCCGCCCGGGGTTTCGTAGACGCCGCGCGACTTCATCCCGATCAACCGGTCCTCGACGATGTCCGCGCGGCCCACGCCGTGGCGGCCGGCGATCTCGTTGAGGCGGGTCAGCAGGGCGACCGGGTCGAGCGCCACGCCATTCACGCTCACCGGGGTCCCCTGCTCAAACCCGATGGTGACAACCTCGGGCGTGTTGGGCGCGTCAGCCGGATCGGTGGTCAGGAGGAACAGGTCCTTCGGCGGTCCCTGGCCCGGATCCTCCAGCACCCCGCCTTCATGCGAGATGTGCCACAGGTTGCGGTCGCGCGAATAGATCTTCGTGGCGCTGGCCGCGACCGGAACGTTGTGCGCGGCCGCGTACTGCAGGGCGTCCTCGCGCGAGCGGATCTTCCATGCCGCCTCGCGCCAGGGCGCGATCACGGGGAGCTCCGGCGCAAAGGCCATGTAGGTGAGCTCAAAGCGGACCTGGTCATTCCCCTTCCCCGTGCAGCCATGGGACAGGGCATCGCACCCCGTGGCGCGGGCCACGTCCACCTGGCGCTTCGCGATGATGGGGCGCGCGATCGAGGTGCCGAGCAGGTACTTGCGATTGTAGATCGCACCGGCGCGCAGCGTTGGGTAGCAGAAGTCCTCGACAAACTCGCGGCGCATGTCCTCGACGTAGCACTCGTCGGCGCCCGAGGCGATCGCCTTCTCCTTCACGCCACGCAGTTCGTCGACTCCCTGTCCCACATCCGCCGCGACACAGACGACCTTGGCGTCGTAGTGCTCCTTGAGCCAGGGGACGATGACCGACGTATCAAGCCCGCCAGAGTAGGCGAGCGCAATCTTGCGCATGATGATGCTCCGGTGCGGAATAGGTATTCAGAAGGGCTGCATAATCTACCACACGTGCAGCCTGAGTCAACGGCTCGCGAACCTCTAGGCGTCCGCGATGCGGCGGAGCCGCTGGGCGACCGCCTCGCGGGCGGTGCTCGACCGACACACGATGAGGATGGTGTTCTCCCCGCCCACCGTTCCGATGACCTCGTCCCAGCCGGCATCATCGATCGCTTCGGCGACCGGTTGGGCTCCGCCATAGATGGTCTTGAGCACGAGCAGCTCGCCGACGCCATCGACCGAAGAGAAGAACTGCGGGAGTACCTCTTCGACCAGGGTCCGGTCTCCCTGGTCTGCGCCAAGCGTCTCGGGGGTGACGTAGCGCGGGCCCTCGGGGGTGGGGAGCCGTGCGATGCGAAGCTCGCGGAGGTCGCGTGACAACGTCGACTGCGTGACGTCCCAGCCGGCTTCGTGGAGCAGGACGCGAAGGTCCTCCTGGGAAGCGACGACCTTGTTCGCGATGAGCTCGCGAATGGTCTGTTGTCGAGTGCGCTTTGACACGGGGGCCGGTACGTGGAGGGGGATCAACGGGGCGGGCGGGACGATACGACGGACGGAGTCGACGCGGTAGGCAGGAAGGCCGTCGAACACTCGGCGCTGTCCGCGAAGCCTTGACAACGCCGACCTGCAAATATATGCATTCTGCGTGCATAAGATCCCCGTTGGCGTCTTCGGGGCCAGCGGGTACGCTGGCCGCGAGCTTTGTGGCCTCCTGGCCAACCATCCGCACTTCTCCCTGGCGTTCGCGACCGCGAACGCGCAGCGCGGGGAACGTGCGTTTATCGGTGGGAGCGAAGTCCGCTTCATTGCTACAGATGACGCGCCCCTGAGGGGTGCGGAGCTCGTGTTCAGCGCACTCCCCCACGGGGCCTCGGCCACCTGGGTGGAGCGCGCACAGGAGCACGGCGCCCGGGTGGTCGACCTCTCATCCGACCTGCGACCAGGCCACACCTCGCTCGACATCCCCTACGGTCTCACCGAGGTGAACCGCGCGGTGCTTTCGGGTGCCGAGGTGATTGCGAACCCCGGCTGCTACCCCACGGCGATCCTCCTGTCGCTTCTCCCGCTCCTCGAGGGCGGTCTCCTGCGGGAGGATTCCACCATCGTCGTGGATGCCGCGTCCGGCGTCACCGGCGCCGGCAATTCCCCCAAGCCGGAATTGCTCTTTGGGGAAGTCACGGAGAACTACCGGGCCTACGGGGTCGGCAATGAACATCGCCATCTCCCCGAGATGCGTGCCCTGGTGCACCGCCACACGTCGGCGGTGGACCTCCTGTTCACGCCGCACCTCCTGCCGGTGGCGCGCGGCATCCTGGCCACGGTCACCGTTCAGCTCAACGCACCGCTCGCCGACCCGCTCGCCCTCTGGCAGTCCCGCTTTGCCGGCGAGCCCTTCGTCGAGGTGACGGATGCGCTCCCCACGCTGCGGGATGTGCAGCACCGCAACGTCGTGCGGATGACCGTTCGCCAGGCGGCCCAGGTGCGCACGCCGACCCTCATCCTGTTGTCGGCGATCGACAACCTGGTCAAGGGCGCGGCCGGCCAGGCCATCCAGAACGCCAATGTCTCGTTCGGCTTCAACGAGACGGCCGGGCTCCCGCGATGACGCGCGTGATCAAGATCGGTGGCCGCGCACAAGGCGACGCGGCCCTCGCCCCTGCGTTGGTCGCCGCGCATGCCACCGGCGAGCGACTCTGCGTTGTGCATGGTGGCGGGGACGAGGTCACCACGCTGCAGCGCGCCCTGGGACAGGAACCGGTCTTCGTCAATGGACGTCGCGCCACCTCGCCCGAGGAACTCTCGCTCGTGCGCATGGTGCTCTCGGGCACCGTGAACAAGCGCCTGGTCGGTGCCTGGCTCAATGCCGGGCTGCCGGCGGTCGGGCTCTCCGGTGAGGACGGCAACCTCCTCACCTGCGACGTGTTTGGCGACGGCTCGCTGGGCGCGGTCGGCCAACCGCGTGCCGCGCACCCGGCCGTGCTGCACGCGCTGCTCGATGCCGGCTTTGTCCCGGTGATCTCCCCGGTCGGTCGCTTTGCGCATGACGGGAGCGGCTGCAACGTGAATGGCGACGATGCCGCCGCCGCGATCGCTGGCGCGCTGCAGGCGAGTGAACTGTTGCTGGTGGCCGACGTCGACGGCTTTCGCGATGCCTCGGGTGCCACCGTGGCCGCGCTCGACGCCGGGACCGCCGCGGCCCACATCACCAGTGGTGTGGCGACGGGCGGGATGATTGCCAAGCTGGAGGCCGCCCTGCGCGCCCTCGACCATGGCGTGACTCGCGTCCGCATTGGCGGCGTCGCGGCGATCGCCGATGCCACTCGCGGCACCGTGATCACGCGCGCGCCCCTCGCGGCGACGCACTAACGCTCTCCTTCGGGCCACGTCCATGACTGTCATGACTCCCCCTGTGAACACTGCCATCACGCCGTCCCTCCTCCCGACCTACAAGCGGGCGCCGATGGAGTTCGTCGGTGGCGAAGGCGTTGAGCTGATCGACAGCGACGGCAAGCGCTACCTGGACTTCACCAGCGGGATCGCCGTGAACGCCCTGGGATACGGTGATCCCGGGCTGCAGCAGGCCATGAAGCATGCGGCGGATGGCCTGGTCCACGTCTCCAACCTCTTTCGCACGGCGCCGGGGGAGCAGCTCGCCGACAAGCTCGTGCAGCTCTCCTTCGCCGATCGCGTCTTCTTCTGCAACTCCGGGGCGGAGGCCAACGAAGGCGCGTTCAAGATCGCCCGCCGGTGGGCGCGCGGGATCGGCGGCCCGGCGAAGCACGAGATCATTGCCTTCCGCGGCGCATTCCACGGCCGCCTCTTCGGCACGCTGGCCGCGACCGACCGCCCCAACTACCGGATGCCGTTCCGTCCGCTGGCGGGCGGGATCTCGATCATGGAGCGTGACATCGAGGACCTCGACCGCGCGCTGAACGCGGAAACCGTTGCGGCGGTGATCCTCGAGCCCATCCAGGGGGAGGGCGGGGTGCGCGTGCTCGAGACGGAGTTCGTGCGCCGCGTCCGCGACCTCACGAAGGCGCGCCAGATCGCCCTCATCTTCGACGAGATCCAGTGCGGACTGGGCCGCACGGGCCAGGTCTTCGCGTACGAGCACCTCGGGGTCACGCCGGACATCATGACCCTCGCCAAGCCGCTCGCCGGTGGGCTGCCCATGGGCGCCATCCTGGCGACGGAGACGGTGGCCAGCGCGATGCAGCCTGGTGATCACGGGACGACCTTTGGGGGCGGGCCGTTTGTGGCCTCGGTGGCGCTGCATGTGGTCGACCGTTTGTCTGACCAGGCGATGCTCGCCCACGTGCGCGCGATGGGCGCGCGGCTGCACGCCGGCCTCGAGGCGATGAAGGAGCGCACGGACCGGATCCGCGCGATTCGCGGGCGCGGGCTGATGCTGGGCATCGACGTGACCGAACCCGCCGCCGAGGTCATTGGGCGTGCGCGCGACGCGGGCCTGCTCCTCGTCTCCGCGGGCGACCACACCATCCGGTTGCTCCCGCCCCTGGTGATCACGGCGGGCGACATCACCCGGGGGCTGGCGATCCTCGAGGCAGCACTCGCGGGATAGAGGCCGGACCAACGGCACACTGATGCGGCACGAGCAGCACGAGTCTTGAGCAGCACGAGACCCGTGCCACCCGTGCCACACGTACTGCTCGTGCCGCCCGTGCTTCGCTGTGGCAGGCACATATGAAGCAAGAGTCGGACGAGACGTGAGCCTCCGGTAGCTTCGCGCCGCTGGTTGCCGCCTCTCCCGCCTCACTCTATACTCGCCGCATGCCCGACTACCCCTTTGTCCCGCTGCAGCACGAACGGATTCCCATCGAGGCGTCGCTCGAACGCGGGCGCGCGTTCCACGCCGAGATGGACCGGCGGCGCACCACGCGCCATTTCTCGACGGACCCCGTGCCGCGCGAGGTCATTGAACTGGCGATCCGCACGGCGGGCACGGCGCCCAGTGGGGCCCACCAGCAGCCCTGGACGTTCGTGGCCATCGCCGACCCGGAACTCAAGCGGCGCATCCGGGAAGCGGCGGAGGCCGAGGAGCACGCGTTCTACCACGGGCGCGCGCCCGAGGGGTGGATCGAGGCACTGGCCCCGTTAGGCACGGATGAGCACAAGCCCCACCTGACCGACGCGCCCTGGCTGGTCGTGGTCTTTCGCCAGGCGCACGGCGTCGGGCCCAACGACGAAAAGATCACGCACTACTACACACAGGAATCGGTGGGCATCGCGGTCGGCTTCTTCATCGCCGCGATCCACCGCATGGGACTGGTGTCGCTGACACACACCCCCAACCCCATGGGGTTCCTCGCCGAGCTGCTGGGCCGGCCCGCGAACGAACGCGCCTACCTCATCATGCCGGTCGGGTACCCCGCGCCGGACGCGCGCGTGCCGGACATCCACCGCAAGCCGCTCGAGGCGATCTCCGCGTTTCGCTAGAAGACAAAGCCGAACGTGACCGGGATCGTCCGCAGGTCCTTGAAGAAGGCTTGGGGGTCGCCCGTGGGTACGTTGTTCAGGCGCGCCTCGATCAACCCGGAAATGCCACCCAGCCGGAGACGGAACCCGGCGCCGACGTTCAGCGATGCGTTCACGTCGCTGAACGACACGGTGGAGGCGGTGGCGTCGCTGGCCACCTTCACCGCGCCCACGCCGGCGAGCACGAAGGGCTGCACCCGGCCCGACCCGAACGGAAGTTCGAGGTTCGCGAAGCCGCCGAGCAAGGTGGTCACGGCATCGGAGTAGGCGTCCCGCCGTGCCCCGGTGGAGGCGCCACCTGGGGCCCCGGCCAGTCCGGTGAGCACCTCGGACAATTCCTTGAACCCGAAGCGCGAATAGCTCAACTCTGGTCGCAACCGGAGCCCGCCAACGTTGAGCTGAACGCCGGCGTTGGCCTGCACGCCGAAATCGTGGTAGTCAGCAAAGGACCCGGTCGGCAGCTGCATGCCGCCGGATACCAGGAGCCGGATCGGTCGCTCGGCCGACTGGGCGGCCAGTGGCAGGGGGAGGAGCAGCAGGGTGGCCAGCAGGCGTCGCATGGGAACTCCCGTGAGCAGGTGACAAGGCACGCTACCCCAGGAACGTTCCTCAGGCCTCGGTAATTTCACCCACCCCGAAGGTCAGCGCCCGAACACGGCCATGACGAGCGCAATCAGGGCGAGGAGAAGGGCCGCCGAGGCGACGAGCCCGCGGAGGCGTCGCGGTTGCGCACGTGGTGGCGGTGGAATCGGGGTGACCCGCACGGTGGGGATGCGGATCCGCTCGCTGGGACGTGGAGGCGGCGTCTCGACCGGAGCGGTGACGAGCGCCGGGGGCTCGGGCGTCGGTGCCGGGTTGGCGATCGCCTCGGGGATTGCGACTGCCTCGGGGATGGCGACTGCCACGGGAATGGCGACTGCCTCGGGGATGGCGCTCGCCTGGTCGTCTGCGGACGCGACGTCGGCGCTCAAGGCTTCCGGCGCGGGCGGTGTGGCCGTCTCCGCGGCCACCGTCTCCATGGACTCCGGCGTCGTGGGATCGACAGGCACCGGGGCCAGCACCGCGGGATGCGCCGCATCCCCTTCATGGGGTTCGCTCGCCGCGACCTCACGCCGCATCGCGGCAAAGGCGCGGGGGACGGCGACGCCATCTTCGCGCGCGATCCGCACGCTTGCCCGGGTGCGCGCCACGCGGTGCAAGGCATGGATGGCCGGGAGCGTCGGGGGAGGTGGGGACGGCGGACTGACCGGAGCGAGCGGCTCGGGACGCTTCACCCCAATGATGGGCTGCGGGGGCGGTTGTCGTCCCTCGCGGGCGGCCATGGCGGCGACGCCGGGTGGTGTCACGGCCATGGGACGTCGCGCGGCGGGGGGCGGAGACGGCGCGAGGTCGGTGTTGGTGGTTTCGGCGCCAGCTTTTGGTAGTTGGACGACGTCCGCAGCCGGAGGCACCGGGGGCAGCTCAGCGACCGGGGGCGGCGCCGGCTCGTGAACGACCGCTTCCGGGGGGCGAGCCGGTGGCGTGCCCCGCGACAGGACCAGTCGTGGCCGATACTCCACGTCCACCACGATGTCGGGGTCCAACACGGGGAGCGGCGCCCGGGGTGGTTCCAGGGC
>JAEUJL010000612.1 GCA_016794835.1 Gemmatimonadota bacterium
GGCGGAGAGGGCCCCACCCACACCGGGGGCTACGAGGCGCGCCCCATATCCTGCGGTGACGGTGTCCGGCGTATCGGCAATGTTGATCTGGCCCGAAAACACCGAGCGATACCGCGCCAACGTGAAGCCGATGGAGCCGGAAGCGGGCGTGCCAGAGCCTTCCTGGTCGATCGCCTTCCTCACATTGCCATCGGCAAAGAAGGCGAAGCAGCCGACGCCCGGTGTCACCTCGCAACCGGCTGAACGAGGAGCGTTCGCGCTGGCCAGCGTCTGCCCTTCGACGGCGACTGTGGTGAAGAAGGACAACAGCAACGGTGTAAGGACGCGAATGCGCATGGAGTTTTCCAGGAGGCCCGAGCGGAAAGGCTCGGCGGAATCGGGCGCGTCGCGATCGCGGGTGCGTTCGCGCGCCAGACTCCAGATGCGCAGCTGGGGTCGGAGCTTTCCGTCAGGCCCCCGCGTCTTGAGCGCCTGCGAGGCACAGCATCCCTGTGGAAGGGTCAGCCGATGTCAACGTCGCCACGGAGTGGCGACATCTGCACAGTCTCAGGCCAGCTGGGCGAAGGCCCGCGCCGCTTCCATTGCACTACCCGGCCGATCGGCGGCATGTGGCGCCACGCACTGCATGATGATGGCATCCAGCGCCGCTGGGATGGTCGGGCGCACCGAACGCGCCGGCGGCGGCGCCTCACGCAACTTCTTCAGGACGCCGTCGCCGGAGTCCGGAAAACACGGTTGTCCCGTCACCCACTCGTAGAGCATCACGCCGAGCGTATAGAGATCACTGGCCTCGTCCAACGCCACGGCACCAGTGAGCTGTTCCGGGCTCTGGTAGCGTGGGGAGCCGAGCGACACGACGGTGGAGCGTTCGTCCGAGGGGCGACGACTGAGCAGGGCCTGGCCGAGTCCGAGGGAGATGATCTCGACGTGATCGCGCGCGAAGCCGATGAGGCGCGGCCGAAGCATGCCGTGGACGACCTCGCGCTCGTGCGCAGCGGCGAGCGACTCGGCCAACTGAAGACCCACCGCGATGACGTCGGGGATGCGCGCTGCGCCCTGTTTCATGCGCTGCTTGAGCGTCTCGGCGGGGCGACGCGCAGTCACCGTGACCAGGGCGTCCGCGGTGGCCCGAACGGCGAGCACGGGAACGACGCCCGGGTGAACGACGGACGCGGCCCGTTCCATCGCGTGTGCGAAGGCTGACGGGTCTGTGCCAGCAGCAACGCGTGGTTGGATCATGCGCACTTCGACCGGTGCGGCCGTGGCGACCTTGGTGCCCTCGAAGACGAGCTCGAGCGACCCTTCATCGCGGAGCGGGCCGAGTCGGTAGTCCGAGCCGAGTGCTCGCGTGATGATGGAAACGACGCGGGACGGTTCGGTGGGAGCCACTTCGTCGAAAATATCCTTGATGGCTCCCTTCTCCAGTCGCTTGATCCACGCTTCGATTGCCGGATCCGCGGGGTCGCCGTCCTGCTCGCAGCGCTGTTTCTCGGCGCGCGCGACACTGAGGGCCCGGTCGGTATCCCCGGCTCTGACCAGCAGCTCGATGAAACGCAGGATCACCGCGGTGTTGTCGGCCTCCACGCGCACCAGCTTCGCCCACCAGTGCACCGCGTCGCGGTGGTGCCCGCGCCGCCCCGCTTCGGAGGTGAGCGTTTCCACCGCCCTCCGGAACTCGGCGGCGAAATGTGCGCGAACCGAGAGCAGTCGTTGCTCCAGCTCCGGTGAGTCGCCCGTGCGCAGGCCGACGGCGAACGGCCCCTGATAGATCTCGACAGCCGCTGCGAGTCGGCTGCTGGCGATGGCCGACTCGAACGCGGCAATGTCGGCAGCGACAACGGCCGCGTTGAGGGCCACGGTCATCGTCCCGACGAAGAGCTCCTTCTCGCCCAGTTCGCGGCGCGTCCGGCTGAGCAGCTCGTCGAGGGAATGCCGAGCAGCGGCGTCCGGGGAATCTGGCCAGAGGGTGGCCGCCAGGAGGGCGCGATCGATCCCGCGCTTTCCCGCAGCTGCGAGGAGGGCGAGCAGCGCAGGCCGCTGCCACCCGCGCATGGTCCACGGGACGACGACCCCGTCCCGGGTGAG
>JAEUJL010000640.1 GCA_016794835.1 Gemmatimonadota bacterium
CTCGCCCCGTGACCTCACCCCGGACCTTCTTCGGCCACCCCGGCGGACTGTCCACACTCTTCATGACGGAGATGTGGGAACGGTTCTCGTACTATGGCATCCGCGGGTTGCTGGTGCTGTACATGGCGGCGCCGCTGGCCAGTGGAGGCTTCGGCTTTGACCGCGCGGAGGCCTCGGCGATTTACGGGATCTACGCGGCGTCCGTGTACCTGGCCTCGCTCCCGGGAGGCTGGGTGGCGGATCGTTGGCTTGGCTTGCAACGCGCCGTCTTCGTCGGCGGCGTACTGATTGCGCTCGGGCACCTCGCCATCGGGTTGTCCGCCGCCTTCGAGCAGGCCGCGTTCTTCCTCGGCCTCGTGTTGATCGTCCTCGGGACCGGGCTGCTCAAGGGGAATGTCTCGGCGCTGGTCGGCGGGTTGTACCCGGAAGGCGGGGCGCGGCAGGACGCGGGCTTCTCGATCTTCTACATGGGGATCAACACCGGCGCCTTCATCGCGCCACTCATCACCGGCTTCCTCGGCGAGAAGATCGGCTGGCACTGGGGATTCGGGACCGCCGGCCTCGGCATGCTCGTCGGCCTCTTTGTGTTCCGCGCGCAGGCACGCCCCCGCCTCGGGGAGAATGGCCTGCATCCCTCGGGCACACCGGCCGAGCAGGCGCGGGCGCGCACCATCTCGCTTGCCGGCTTTGCGCTCGCCTTCCTCGTGGTGATCCTCGCCATGCTCGGCGTCTTCCGGCCGGACCCGGTGGCCATCGCGGGGAACATGAGCACGATCATGCTCACCATGTCGGCGCTCTACTTCGCCTACCTGTTCTTCTTCGCCGGGCTCACGACCGATGAGAAGAAGCGGGTCGCGGTGATCATGGTGTTGTTTGTCTTCTCCATGTTCTTCTGGGGGGCTTTCGAGCAGGCGCCGACGTCGCTCAACCTGTTCGCCGCCGACTTCACCGACCGTTCCCTGTTTGGCTGGGAGATGCCGATCTCCTGGCTGCAGTCGCTGAACTCGCTGTTCGTCATCCTGTTCGCCCCGGTGCTCGCAATCGTCTGGGAACGCCTGGGCGCCCGGGGCCGCAACCCGTCGAGCCCCACGAAGTTCGCGGTGGCGCTGATCGGCGCGGGCCTGGGCTTCTGGCTGATGGTCAACGCCGCCGACCGGGTGGCCGCGAGCGGCGGGACCCTCAAGGTCTCCGTGTGGTGGCTGACGGCGAGCTACTTCCTGCAGTCCATCGGCGAGTTGTGCCTGTCCCCCGTGGGATTGAGCAGCATGATCCTCCTGGCCCCCAAGCGGTTCGTCGGGCAGATGATGGGGGTCTGGTTCACCTCGATCGCGTTAGGCAACCTGTTCGCCGGTATCGTCGGGGGCGACGTGGACCCCAACCAGCTGAACGCGATGCCCGACCTCTTCCGGCGCACGGCTTACGCCCTCTTCCTGGCCGCCGCGGTCCTCGCCGTGCTCATCGTACCCATCCGGCGGATGATGACCGACAAGGCGGCGAGTCCCCCCAGGGGATAAGCGGGACCACCGTCGCCGGGCACCGCCCCGGCGACGCGGGCGCCTCAGGGCCAGCGGAACACCGACTGCGGCAGCACCCGCTCCCGCGCCGACCGAATGTCGTTCGGCAGGCGCCAGAACTGCTGCGTGCGGTCCTCGCTGGTCAGGCGCAGCTCAAAGCGCGCCCCGGCGCTCCGGTCGGTCGGGAACGCGAGATCCACGCGCCACATGCGCTGCGACCGTGCCGGGGCCGCGACGATCAGCGATGTCCCCACGGACTGCCGCCACCCGCTGGACGTGCCTAACGGTGACCCGTTCGCCTCGATGCGGCCGGCGTCCACGAACGCGGCCACCCCCACCGCCGCAGACCCGCGAATGTTGGCGATGCGCCAGCGTTCCTCCGCCCGCGCGACCACGCGGCTGCCGCCGCCGAGCCAAGAACGATCATAGCCGCGCAACCCGCCGCGGCGATCGGCAAACGTGAGTTGGACCGGCGCCCGGGAATCCCGCACCGCCGACCAGCTCAGGTCCACGGTCACCAGGTGCCGCGGATGCGGGCGCAGGTACCACGCCGCGCGCCCGTTGGTCACGAGGTCGTTCCAGTCGCCGGTGTCGCTCCGGCGCGCCTCCACGTCGGCGTCGATCGCCGCAAAGGTGTGCGCGCCGGCGATCCCCGCGTACAGCTCGCTCCCCACGTACGACTCCCCGCGCGAGGCGCCGCGTGAGGTCGGCAGGCTGCGCCCCACGGTGGAACTCAGCTGCACCCCCGTGCGCAGGTCCTGCGGGGCATTCAACGCATCAAAGCCCGTCACGCGGCGAAACCGCACGCGACGAAAGCCGAGCAGGGCATTGAGTCGCACACTCCGGAACGGGGCGTAGCGCCCCATCAGCGCGGTGGTGGTATCCGCGACGATCCCCCCGGGGGTGATCACCACCGGTGTTTGTCCCGGCTCGACATCCTCCACCGAGAACTGCGTCCCGATCAACCCCATGCGCGCCGACGGCCCAATGCGCCCGATGACGCTCCCTTCCATGAACTCGCGGCGCACCGGGATCGACGCCGGCCGCGTGCCCCCGCGAAAGAACCGGGCGTATTCCTGGCTGCCACCCGTCGACAGGCGCCACGCCACGCGCTGCACGTCCGTGAGGAACGGAAAGGCCACCTGCCCCGACCAGTCGTAGCCCAGCTCGCGACGCCCGCCGCGCAGGTCGAGCTGGTAGGGCTTCGCAAAGAGCTGGTAGTTCGTGTATCGCCCGGCAAAGACGTCGCGATAGAAGCCGCCATCACGCCACTGCCCCGACGCGTACACGGCGTTCCCCATCAGGTTGGCACTCCCCAGCGTCACGCGCGAGACAAAGGGCGAGACCCCCTTGATGCCGGCGTCCAACACCACCTGCGGCTCATCGACCGTCACCACCTCGATCCGCACGCCCGCCCCATCCGGGTACGCCGTGACCGACGCGTCCGCAATGAACGGCATCGCCAGCAGCAAGCGCTCGCTCTCGGATCGCCGCAGCGGCGTGCAGCGGTCACCAGGCTTGAGCACCAACAGCGCGCGAATGACCCCCGGGGAGGTCGTGCGATGGACGTGCGTCACCGCGCGCCCCAACCAGGGAAAGCGTTCCACCGCCGCGCCAAACGACGGCGCCTCGGTCCGCACCACCACCTCGGTCACGACCTGGCCTGCACA
The DNA here is from genome assembly GCA_016794835.1 of Gemmatimonadota bacterium. GTDB lineage: Bacteria > Gemmatimonadota > Gemmatimonadetes > Gemmatimonadales > Gemmatimonadaceae > RBC101. The sequence goes on from JAEUJL010000640.1 coordinate 3,185, forward strand.
CCGGACCTGGGTGCGGCCGGCCTGCGCCACCGCGGCGAAGGGACACGCCAGCGCCATGGCGCCGGCCACCACGGTGCGCAGCTACAACCCCATGCGGCGCTTCAGCTCCGCGAGCTTCGCGTCCGCGTCCGCCTCGTGGGTGGCGCGCCGCTGCGCACGACCGAGGCCGTCCAGCTCCGTGTCCAGCGCGGCATCGCGCGACAGCGGGTCCGCCCCGGTCGCCTCGTCCACCGCACCTGGGCGCAACCCTGACCCCACCCCCGCCTGCGCCGCCTTGAACTGCGTCGTCATCTCCTCGACGTCACGCTCGGCCATGGCCAGCTCCCCGCGCTCCACCTCGTGCCGCTTCTCGAGCAGCGCCACCTTCTCCAGGTGTTGGGCCTCGAAGCGCTGCGCCACCGCCACGGTTTCGGCATCGCCGATCCCTTCCGCCAGGGCCCGGCGTCGCTGCACCGTCTCCAGTTCCGTGCGCTCCCGCGTGAGTCGTGCCTCGGTCTGGCGCAGCCCGGCGCGGAGGTCGTCCACCGCCATGCGCGCGCGCACGAGGGTCTCGCGCATCTGGTGTAGTGCCTCCCGCCGGTCACCGGGGGACACGTTGCCGTGCAGCAGGTCGTGCAGCGCCTGTTTGACGTCGTCGAACATGCGGAAATGATAGCGCCGCCTCGTCACCCCCACGAGATGGGCTGGCGTCCGTGATCACCGTCCCCCACCCGCCTCCGCCCACCCGCTCCAGCCCCGCCGACACCGGCGGGGCCTTCGGCTCAGCTCCAGGCCACCTGGCGGAGCAGCTTGTCAGCCGAGTGGAACTGCGGGAACAGCACCCGGTCACTGAGCCGGTTGAGCGCCAGGCGCCACTGCGGAAAGTGCTCCGCCGCCTGCTCGAAGACGTGCTCCACGCCATGGGTGTGCGCCAACCGGTGGTGCGCCGCCATCTCGTACCCGCGGCGTCCCATCTCGTCGTAGTAGTCGAGCCCGGGCCCTCCGCGCCGGTGGCGCTGTGCCTCGATCCGGTCCGGGAACAGGCCAGCCAGCCACAAGGCGTAGTGCCCCATGTGCGCGCGCGCCAGGAACGCGCGGGTGGGATCGCCGCACTCGGCGTCGACCGCCAGGTCGGACAACGTGTCATAGGTGACGTCGTCGTGCTCGCGGATCCGCCGCGCCCGATCCCCAAGTCCAAAATGCAGGACGATCGAGGAGACGAAGTCCGTCGCCGTCCGGTCGTCCTCTCGCACCTCGCGCATCGCCCGTCGCACCAGCACGTAGATCATGAGGGGCAGCGACGCGAGCGCCCCGGTTTCCTGCGCACGCAGGGCCTCGCCGAGGCGTGGATCATCGATCAGCACGTCGATCCCGCGTTCCCGCACGGCCTCGCGCAGCTGGGGTTCACCCGCGGGATCGAGGCGCACGAGGAGCTGCAGCGCCAGTTCGGCGTCGTTGCGCGTGAGGCGTTGGCGAATCGAACCCAGCAACATGGGAATCCTCCGTGTCGATGATTCGTGTCCCTCCAGCCGTACACCACGGGCACACGCGTGCTCCCGAGTTCCACGCCGTGCCAACCCCGCGCTCCCTTCCCGTCGTATCGACGCCCACCCCCGCCAACTTGAAACGCGCGTTGCCGTCGCCGGTGATCGCCCGCACCTTTCGGTCACATGCCCGCGCCCCTCGCCCCGTCCACCACGCTGCGCCTCCTGCACATCGATGCGGGACGCGAATGGCGCGGCGGCCAACGACAGGTCTTCCTCCTCGCCCGGGGACAGCGCGAACGCGGGAGCGAACCACTCGTCATCGCCCAGGCGGACTCGCCGCTGGTCAAGCGCCTCCGAGCATCCGGCATGGCCGCATCCGCGATGCGCATGCGCGGAGACTGGGACCTGGGCGCCGCCCGTCGGCTCCGCGCCCACATCAAGGCGTGGCGCCCGGACATCGTCCACGCACACGACGCGCGATCGCACGCCCTCGCCATGGTCGCGCTGCTTGGCCTCCCGCGAATCCCCCTCGTGGTGACCCGTCGCGTGGCGTTCGTCCCACGCGGTCGCCTCAAGTACGGACGACGGGTGTCGCGGTTCATCGCGATCTCCCAGGCGGTGAGGAACGCCCTGGTGACCGGCGGTGTGAGCGAGGACCGGATCGACGTCGTGTACTCCGGCGTCCCTGCGCAACGGCCCGAGGCACACCGCGATTGGCGCACGGAACTCGGGTGGCCACCGGACGCCGTCATCTGCGGCCTGGTGGGGGCCATGACCTCAGAGAAGGGCACCTCCCTGCTCGAGGAGATCACCCGGCAGCTCTCGCCGACGGCACGATCGCGCTGCCGGCTCGTCCTCCTCGGCGGTCGGGGGGCCGGGCTCGAGGAAGTGAGCGGCGTTCCGTGCTACCGCGCCGGCTTCGTGGACGCCATCGGACCGGCCGTGGCGGGATTGGACGTGTTGTGGCACCCGTCGGCGGCAGAGGGGCTCGGGACCTCGGTGATCGACGCCATGGCCCTCCGCGTCCCTCCGGTTGCCTTTGCCGTGGGTGGGCTTCCCGAGCTCATCGCCTCCGGCGAGTCGGGGCTCCTGGTGCCTCCCGGCGACGTCACCGCCTTTGCCTCCGCCGCCTCGCAGCTCATCGAGGGAACCGAGCTGCGACAGGCCCTCGGTTCGGCCGGCCCCGGCCAGGCGGCCCGGTTTGGCGTGGAGGCCATGGTCGAGGGCAATGAGGCGGTCTACCGCGCCGTGCTGGCGGCGCAGACCTCCGGAGCGGTTCGCGGGTAAAAGCCGGAGGGCGCGTTCGTTTCCCCGTCGGGGCTGGCCGATTACCCTTCCCTCGTGCTCTACATCTGCATTCCCGTCCACAACGAGGCCCCCACGATCGGGGTGCTCCTCTGGAAGCTCCGCGCCGTGTTCCAGGAATACGCGCGGGAGTATGAGATCATCGTCTTCAACGACGGAAGCACGGACGCGACCGCGGAGACGCTCGCCGGGTACGAGTCGGTCCTTCCCCTCACGATCCTTGGCGGGGACACGCACGTCGGCTATGCCACCGCGCTGACCGAGCTGTTCAAGGCGGCCTCGGCCCGCACCAAGTACGCCCGCCGCGATGCGGTGATCACCCTGCAGGGCGACTTCACCGATCGGCCGGAACTCATTCCGGAGTTTGTGAAGCGGTTCGAGGGCGGGGCCGACATCGTCGTGGGCGAGGTGGCCGCTCCGGCCCCCGAGGCGACCCCCGTGCCCGTCCGACGCCTGCGTCGCCTCGCCCCCTTTGCCTTGCGCCCGTTCGTGCGCACCGCGGGGATCAGCGATCCGTTCGGTTCCTTCCGCCTCTATCGCGTCTCGGTGTTGCGCGACGCCCTCAAGGCAGCCGGCGATGCTCCGCTCATCGGGGGCTCGGGCTGGGCCACCAACGTCGACGTCCTGCTCTCGTCGGTGCCGCATGCCCGGCGCGTGGAGTTGCTCCCCCTCGAGCCGCGCTACGACCTCCGCATGCGGGAGTCGCGACTGCGCCCGATGTCCGACGCATGGGCACTGTTCACCTTCGGGCGATCGGCCCGGCGGCGCTCGCTGAACGAGTTGCCGGCCAAGCCCTAGGATGCGGTTCGCGCGCGTGGCCCTGCTCGCGCTCCTGCCCGCACGGCTCATGGCGCAGCCCCCCGCGGCCGAGGCCGGCACGCCGGTCCCTTTCGCGTTAGGCGAGCGCTTCACCTACGACCTCAAGTTCGGCAAGCTCAAGGTCGGCGAAGGCACCATGGAGACCCTGGGGCTGGAGACGATCCGGGGGATCGAGGCCTGGCACACCCGGTTTCGCGTGCGCGGCGGCGTGCCGTTCTACCGCGTGGACGACGTCCTCGAGAGCTGGTTCGCCCGCGACGGCCTCTATTCACTCCGGTTCGTGCAGGACCTGGAGGAGGGCGGCAAGGTGCGTGAGCGCCGGTACGAGATGTTCCCCGAGCGGCAGGCCTTTCGTGAGGGCGATGCCCCGGAACAGCCCAGCGTCGCCGCGCCGCTGGACGACGGCGCCTTCCTGTACTTCGTCCGCACGTTGCCACTCGAGGCGGGACAGACCTACTCGTTCGATCGCTACTTCCGGCCGGATCGCAACCCGGTGGTCATCAAGGTCCTGGGGCGCGAGACCATCAAGGTCCCGGCCGGCACGTTCCAGACCGTCGTGATCCAGCCCGTGATCAAGTCGAAGGGGATCTTCTCCGAGAAAGGCGAGGCCCGGATCTGGCTCACCGACGATGCGCAGCGCATGATGGTGCAGATGAAGTCGAAGACGAAGATCGGTTCCCTCAACCTGTACCTCACATCCGCCCGCCACGCGCCCGCCAACGCGACGACGCGTTAGGCACCCCCGAGGCCGACCTCGCGCGGGTTCGCACCGTCCCGGTCCAGGCCCGGCCCAACAAGGTCAGCGCCGCGGACTTCTCCCGCGCCGTCCCCGACGAGGGGCGCACCTTTCGCGCCTTTCTCGATGCCCTCCCCGACATCCTGGTCGCCCGCGACTTCCGCCAGGTGGCCCGCGACGTCGCCCAGGCCACGCGAAAGGGCCGCGCCGTCATCGCCATGCTCGGTGGCCACATCGTCAAGACGGGGCTCGCGCCGGTCCTCGTCGACCTCATGCGACGCGGCGTCATCACGCACATCGGGATGAATGGCTCCGCCGCCATCCACGACTACGAGATGGCGCGCTTCGGCGCGACGTCGGAAGACGTGGCCGCCGGCCTGCGCGACGGCACCTTCGGGATGGCCGAGGAGACCGGGCGCGAGTTGAACGACGCGTTCGTCCGCGGGATGGCCGAGGGCTGGGGGATGGGCGAGTCGGTGGCGCGCGCCCTCGAGGCCCGGAGCGACCTGGCCAACGCGGGGCTGTCCGTCCTGCTCGGCGCGCGACGCCTCGGCGTCACCACCAGCGTGCATGCGGCGTTAGGCGCCGAGATCATCCACCAGCACCCCGCCGCCAACGGCGCCGCGATCGGCGAGACCTCGCATCGCGACTTCCGACGACTGTCCGCCGCGCTCGTTGAGCTGCATGACGGGGGCGTCGTGCTCAACCTGGGCAGCGCCGTGATCATGCCCGAGGTCTTCCTGAAGGCCCTGACCGTCGCGCGCAACCTCGGCGACGGACGACCCACCGGGTTCACCACCTGCGACCTGGATATGCAGCGGCACTACCGGCCGCGCATGAACGTGGTGCAGCGCCCCACGTTGGAAGGCGGCCGCGGCTACGAGTTGACCGGCCACCACGAGATCATGGTCCCGCTGCTCGCCTGGGCGATCGTCGAGGAACTCGCGCACCCCGCCTGAACCCCGCCAGCCCCCGCTGTCAGCTCCCGCCTCACCCGCCCCAGCTACACGCCAGCAGCCACCAGCCCACCATTACATCCCCGTTCCCGCCCACTTCTCCCGCATCCGACGCGCCGTATCCGGGCTCAGGATGCGCACCACCAGGTAGATCGCCGCCCCCACCAGCCCGACGAAGATCGCCATCTTGAGCAGGGAGATCAGCAGGGCGAAGAACACGGCAAACACGCCAAAGAGCACCTTGAGGAGGAACAACCCTCCAATGGCGAACAGGCCGATCATAAAGACAGTGCGGAGCATCGTACCACCCTCGTGCAGTTCGTTTTTCCGGTCTGATCCGGAGCCATTCTCTCAACAGAAGGGCATACGCGCCACCCCCCTGCTCCGTTTCACGGATCCCGCCTTCGCCTCACGCCAGGCGTAACCCCTTGGACTCCTCTGGACGGTTACCCGATGGCGCGGAACCTGTCGCGACGGCTACATTCCCGCCCCCAGCGCCCGAAACTCCTGGAGTCCGGGCCGCATTGAGATCCCAGAATGGCCGATCAGCTCTACCAGATCCTGGGACGGAAGCGCGCCGTCCCGTTGCCAGAACGCAAGCCGCCGTGGCTGAAGGTCAAGGCGCCTGGCGGAGCTAACTACATACGCCTCAAGGGCTTGATGCGCGAGCTCAAGCTCAACACGGTCTGCGAGGAAGCGCACTGCCCGAACGTCGGGGAGTGCTGGGAGCACGGGACGGCGACCTTCATGATCCTGGGGGACGTCTGCACCCGGAACTGCGCCTACTGTGCCGTCAACCACGGGCGACCGCCCGTCTATGACATCGAGGAACCGGCCCGCGTCGCCGCGGCCGCCGAGCAGATGTCGCTGCGGCACGTGGTGATCACCTCGGTTGACCGGGACGATCTCCCCGACTTCGGCGCCCACATCTTCGCCGAGACCATCCGCCTCGTTCACGAGAAGGTCCCGGGGTGTTCCGTCGAGGTGCTCGTGCCCGACTTCCAGGGGAACGAGGATTCGATCCGGAAGGTGCTCGACGCCGGGCCCGAGATCTACAACCACAACACCGAGACCGTCCCGCGACTCTACAAGCGCGCGCGACCGGGCGGCCGGTATGAGCGGGTGATGAACATCTTCCGCACGGCCAAGCGCATCGCGCCGTCGATTCCCACCAAGACCGGGATCATCCTCGGCCTGGGTGAGGTCGTCGAGGAGGTGCTCCAGGTCATGCGCGACCTTCGGGAAGTGGATGTCGACATCCTGACGCTCGGGCAGTACCTCCGCCCGTCCGACGCCCACCTTCCGATCGACCGATACTACACCCCGGAGGAGTTCCAGCAGCTCCGGGAGGCGGGGCTCGCCATGGGGTTCCGGCATGTCGAGGCGGGTCCGCTCGTTCGCTCCAGTTATCACGCCTGGGAGCAAGTCCAGGCGGCAGGGATGGCGACCTAGGGGAGCGTACCGCTTCCTCGTTCGCCATACGGCAGTCCATTTCGCACCACCGGACCGCGATGCCGCTGCGGCAATAGGCCGCACCGCACCGCTCCGTTGCACCTCCACGGGACACCCATCCCGCGGAGAACCACGGATCGTTGCCCACACCACCAATGGCCAAGAAGAAAGCTGACGCCCCGGCAGGCAGCACCGCGGGCGCCACCGACCCCTCGACGCGCGCGGAGCTCCTGCGTTCGATGCTGCTGCAACGCCGCTTTGAGGAGCGCTGCGCCGAAGCGTATGCCCTCGGCCGCATCGGCGGGTTCTGCCACCTGTACATCGGGCAGGAAGCCTGCGGCACCGGCGTGATCTCCATGTTGCGACCGGACGACTACGTCATCACCACCTACCGCGACCACGGCCAGGCCCTCGCGCGCGGCATCACGCCCCGCGCCGTCATGGCCGAGCTGTTCGGTCGCAGCGATGGCTGCGTCCGCGGCAAGGGCGGGTCGATGCACCTGTTCGATCGCGCCACGAACTTCCTCGGCGGGCACGGCATCGTGGGCGGCCACGTCCCCATCGGCACCGGCGTGGGCTTCGCCATCAAGTACCGCGGCGGGGACCAGGCCTGCGCGTGCTTCATGGGCGAGTCCGTGGTCAACACCGGCGCCTTCCACGAGGCGCTGAACATGGCCGGGCTCTGGAAGCTCCCGGTCGTCTACATCATCGAGAACAACCGCTACGGGATGGGCACCGCGCTGGAACGCGCCTCGGCCATCCATGACATCTACCAGCGCGGCGCCGCGTACGACATGCCGCGGGGTGTGGTGGACGGGCAGGACGTCCTGGCCGTGCGCCAGGCGATGGGCGAGGCCCTGCATCGTGCCCGCACGGAATCGATGCCCACGCTCCTCGAGGTCCGGACCTACCGGTTCATGGGCCACTCGATGTCCGATGCCGTCAGCGGGACCTATCGCTCGAAGCAGGAACTCGAGGAGTACATGCAGCGCGACCCGATCAACGTGTTGCGGCAGCACATGGAGTCCCTCGGCGAGATCGACGACGCCCGCATGGCCGCGATGGATGACGAGGTCCGCGCCGTGGTGCAGGATGCCTGGGACTTCGCCGAGGCCAGCCCGGAGCCCGCACTGGAGAGTTTGTACGAGGACGTCCTGGTGGAGACCACGACCTGATGCCGATCATCACCTACCGCGACGCCCTCAACCAGGCGCTCCGCGAAGAAATGCAGCGCGACGACCGCGTCTTCCTGATGGGGGAGGAAGTCGCCGTCTACCAGGGAGCGTACAAGGTCTCCAAGGGACTCCTGCAGGAGTTCGGCGAGATGCGCGTCGTGGACACGCCGATCACCGAGCTCGGCTTCGCCGGCGTCGGCGTCGGGGCCGCGATGGTCGGGCTGCGCCCGGTCATCGAGTTCATGACCTGGAACTTCGCCCTGCTCGCCATCGACCAGGTCGTGAACGCCGCCGCGAAGATGCTGTACATGTCGGGCGGCCAGTACCCCATGCCCATGGTCTTCCGCGGCCCCAACGGCGCGGCCCTGCAGCTCTCCGCCCAGCATTCCCAGGCCTGGGAGTCATGGCTCGCGCACATCCCCGGCCTCAAGGTGGTCTCCCCCGGCACGCCGTACGATGCCAAGGGATTGCTGAAGGCCGCGATCCGGGACGACAACCCGGTGGTGTTCTTTGAAGGCGAGATGATGTACAACCACAAGGGCGAGGTCCCGGACGGTGAGTACATCGTGCCCATCGGCAAGGCCGACCTCAAGCGCGAGGGCGCGCATTGCACCCTGGTGACCTACGGCAAGTCGGTCCCGCTCGCACTACAGGTCGCCGACACGATGGCCAAGGACGGGATCGAGCTCGACGTCCTGGACCTCCGCACCATCCGTCCCCTCGACACCGAGGCCCTCGCCACGTCGGTCCGCAAGACCAACCGCGTCGTGGTGCTCGAGGAAGGCTGGGAATTCTGCGGCGTCGGCGCACAAATCGTGGACTACTGCCAGCGCGATTGCTTCGATGACCTCGACGCCCCGGTGGTGCGCGTTCATCAGGCGGACGTCCCGATGCCGTACGCCAAGAACATCGAGAAGGCCGCGAAGCCGGATCTCGCCAAGACGGTCGCCGCCGTTCGCAAGGTGATGTACCTGGACTAAGGGTAAGACGGCAGATCGAGGGTACGCGCTGGGGGCGGCCGCTCAATTGCGCCCCCAGCACCAATCAGCAGCAAGCAGAACCAGCTACCAGCCACCAGCGACCAGCACTCATGGCTACCAAAGTCTTCATGGAGGCCCTCTCTCCCACGATGGAGGAAGGCCGCCTCGTCAAGTGGCTCAAGAACGAGGGCGACGCCGTCAAGAATGGCGATGTCCTCGCCGAAGTCGAAACCGACAAGGCGATCATGGAACTCGTGGCCCGCGGTGAGGGCGTGCTGCGCAAACGACTCCTTGCCGATGGGACCACCTCCGCCGTCGGTGCCCTCATCGGGGTGATCGCGGGCGCCGACGAGAACATCGATGCGCTCGTCGGCGGCGCAGCATCCACCGCCAGCGCGTCCCCGGCCCCGGCCGCCGCGCCGAGCCCCGTGGCACCGGCAGCGGGTGCCCCCGCCACGCCGGCGGCAGCACCCGCCGCCCCCGCGCAGCCGGAAGCCGCGGCCACGGGACGGCAGCGCTCCTCACCGCTCGCCCGACGCCTCGCGTCTGAACGCGGGATCAGCCTGGGCAGCATCCAGGGCTCCGGCCCCGGCGGACGCATCGTCAAGCGCGATATCGAGGCATCGCCAATCACCGCGGCCGCGGCCCCCGCGGTGGCCGCTCCACGGCCGGTGGCACCTGCCGGCCCTGGGCACCGCGACGTGCCGCTCACGCAGATCCGCAAGACCATCGCCCGCCGGCTGGCGGAGTCCATTGGTCCGGTCCCGACCTTCTACCTCACCGCCGAGGTCGACATGGAACGCGTCGCCGAGATGCGCGCGGCGATGGCCGAACTCGGGGACGCGTACAAGGTCTCGTTCAACGACGTGGTCCTGAAGGCCGTCGCCACCGCGCTGCACCAACACCCGGAATGCAACGCGCACTGGCTCGGCGACGCGATCCGGTACTGGGACCGCGTGCACCTGGGGATGGCAGTCGCCATCCCGGATGGCTTGATCACCCCGGTGATCTTTGACGCACATCTCAAGGGACTGAGTGCGATCGCCGCCGAATCGCGCGACCTCGCCGCCCGCGCGCGCGACCGCAAGCTCAAGCCCGAGGAGTACACCGGCTCCACCTTCTCGGTGTCGAACCTCGGCATGTTCGGCATCGACCAGTTCACGGCCATCATCAATCCCCCCGAAGCCGGCATCCTGGCCGTGGGTGGGATCGAGGCGAAGCCGGTGGTGGTCAATGGGGCCGTCCAGGTCCGCCGCCGCATGCGGATCACGATGAGCTGTGACCACCGCGTGATCGATGGCGCCCTGGGGGCGAAGTTCCTGCAGACGCTGCGTCGGTTGATCGAGAATCCGCTGATGTTGGCGTACTGAGGGGACGGCAGACGGCAGACGGCAGTCGGATAACTTGAGGACGGTTGACGGGGCCTCGGCGAACGCCGGGGCCTTTCTCGTTGCACGGATTGGCCAGGCCGAACTGCACGAGCCGCACAGGTGCCCGAGCACCACGGGGCGGCCCGACCGAGCAGGGCCCCGCGCCTCGCGTCTCGCGCGCTTTGTGACCCCCGTCACACGCCGGACTCAGCCGTTGCTGGGGCCGCTCGCGAGGCGTCTTTCGTGGACTGCCTCCGCGTGCTCTGATGATGTCCACGACCCGCATCGCCCGCCTCGCCTCTTCCCTCCTTGCCCTCGCCACGCTCGCCGCTTGTGGCGGCAGCGAAGGGGGACCGACCGGTGGTGGGAACGAGAACCGGCTTGGCACCCTCACCGTCACGCTGAGTGGCCTCCCCGCCAGCGCCGCCGGGAATGCCATCGTCTCCGGCCCATCCGGCTTCTCCCGCACCCTCGCGGCCACCGAGACCCTGAGCGGCCTCGCCCCGGGTGCCTACACGATCGCTGCATCCGAGGTCATCGACGGCGACGACCGCTACGCCACGACCACCGCCTCGCAGAGCGTGACGGTGGCCGGGGGTCGCACGGCCACCGCGACCGTCACATGGAGCATCGCCACCGGGGCCCTGGCCATCCAGGCCACGGGGCTGCCGACCGGGGCCTCGCCCAGCGTGGGGATCACCGGCCCGAACGGCTTCGCCCGCACGGTGAGCGCCGCGGGACGCATCGGCGGGCTCGCCCCGGGTACCTACATCGTGACAGCAGCGCCGGTGGCCGCCGAGGGACACACCTGGAACGCGGTCACCGCCCCGGTGACCGTGCAGGTCAGCGCCGGCACGACGCCGGTCCCCGCGGCCCACACCTGGCAGCTCGCCACGGGCGCGGTGACCATCGCCATCAGTGGCCTCCCGGGTGGCGCCGCCGCCACGGCCACCCTCGCCGGGCCTAACGCCTTCAGCCGTGCCGTCCAGTCGGGCGAGACCGTCACCAACCTCGCCCCCGGCACCTACACCCTCACGGCAGCCCCCGTCTCCGTCGGGCCGGACCAGTACCAGGCCGGCGACGCCCTCCAGGTCGTGGTCGCCGCCTCCCTCGAGCCGAAGCCCGCGACCCTCACGTATGCCATCGCCACCGGGCGGTTGGCGGTGGACGTGAGCGGCCTCCCCACGGGCGCCTCGGCCCAGGTGCGCGTCACCGGGCCGGACAACTTCCTCCGCATCGTCACGGCAAGCGAGGTGATCCTGGGCCTCGCGCCGGGCACCTACTTTGTCACGCCGAACACCGTGGCGATCGCCGGTGTGACCTGGGGACCAAGCACCGGACCCCTCACCGTCGTCGTCACCGCATCGAGCCTCCCCGCGCAGGCGGCGGTGCGGTATGCCATCACACGCGGGTCGCTGGCCCTCGTGATCAACGGCTTGCCGCAGTCGATCCCGGCCAACGTGACCGTCTCCGGCCCCGAGAACTTCAGCGCCACGGTCGCCACCACCTCGACGTTGACGGGACTCAAGCCCGGTACCTACACCATCAATGCCGGGTCGACCCCGGCGGGCGTCCACGTCTACGCCGCATCGACCGCCAGCCAGCAGGTCACCATCGCCGCCAGCGCGACCCCCGCCCAGGCCAGCGTGGCCTATGCCCTCGCGTCCGGCATGATCAGCCTCACCGTGACGGGCCTGCCGATCAACGTGCCGGCCAACCTCACGCTGACCGGCCCCGGAGGCTTCAGCCGCGTCCTCACCGGGGGCACGCTCGTCACGGGGCTCACCCCGGGCGCCTACACGCTTGTTGCAGACATTGCCCAGAGTGGCAACTCCTTCTGGGCGCCCAACCCGGCGTCGCAGAACCTGACCGTCCCCGCCTCCACCGTCGCGCTCCAGGCCACCGTGAACTACGTGACCGCCACCGGCGCCTTGAATGTCACGATCAGCGGGCTTCCCGGCGGGACCAACGCGGCCGTCACCATGACCGGGCCCGGGAACTTCTCCCAGGTGCTCACGCAGTCGACGACACTCAACGGGCTGCTCCAGGGCGTGTACAACCTGGTCGCGGCCCCGGTGACCGTCGGTGCCTCCACCTACACCGTCACTCCGGCGACGACCCTGGCCACCGTGGGTGGTGGGGTCACGTCGAACATCACGGTCACCTACGCCACGAGCGGTGGCCCGCCGCCGCCGCCCACTGCCCTCAACCTCACGATTGACGGCATGCACGTCCAGCAGGTCGTCCAGACCTACGCCGGCGCGGTGCCCCTGGTGGCGGGCAAGGACGGCCTCCTGCGCGTCTTCGCCAAGGCGAACACCAGCAACACCACCTCGGCGGCCGTCCGCGTGCGCTTCTACCAGGGCACCACGCTGCAGTCCACGGTCACCATCGCCGCGCCGTCTTCCTCGGTCCCGACCTCCATTAGCCAGGCCCCGCTCACCAGCTCCTGGAACACCCTGATCCCGGGGTCCCTGATGCAGCCGGGACTCAAGATCCTCGCGGACGTCGATCCCACCAACGGCGTCGTGGAGTCGTCCGAGAGCGACAACACCTACCCCATCTCGGGAGCCGCCGCCACGATGGACGTGCGGACCCTGCCGTCCTTTGACGTCCGGCTCGTGCCGGTGACGCAGAGCGTCAACGGGACCACCGGGGCCGTGAACGCGGGCAACGCCGGCGCCTACCTGTCGGC
>JAEUJL010000696.1 GCA_016794835.1 Gemmatimonadota bacterium
CCCGAACGTCGCGTCGATCGACGAGGGGGCATGGTTCGAGGCGCTCCGCCCCATCGCCGCGGGTGAGGAGCTGTTCGTCGATTACGGAACGATCGTCCCCGAGTAGCTCGACCGGGACACGAGGCCGCGAGGCCGCCGAGGGCGGCACCGACGAGCGGGGCGGTTCTCAGGCGAGGAGGAGCAGCGCCCCGCGCCGGGGAGACCGGGAGCGGCGAATCGCCCGAGGTTGACGATTCGTATAACACTGTTAACTTCCCGGCATGTCTCCTGTCAGGCGTCCCTTGCGTGCCCCCCGCCGCGTCGAGTCCGGGGCCTCGCCGTCCCGGCTCCGCCGCGATCGCGAGAAGGCCGCCACGCGCGCCCTGATCCTCGAGGCCGCCCGCGAGATGTTCACGCGGGAGGGATACGCCGAGACATCTATGCGACGCCTTGCCGACACCATCGGCTATACGGCGACCACGATCTACCACCACTTCAAGGACAAGGACGCGCTCCTCAACGAGCTGTGCCTCAACGACTTCCGGGCGCTGGGCGAGGCACTCCGGCACATGGAGCAGGTCCCCGACCCCGTCGCCCGCATCCGCGCGATGGGGGTGAATTACGTGCGGTTTGCCCTCGAGCATCCGCAGCAATTCCGCTTCATGTTCATGGTGGAGCGCCCCGTGCCGGGTCCCAACGACGTGAAGATCGATCCGGCGGAGGACGGCTACGTCTTCCTCAAGACCGCCGTCACGGAGGCGATCTCGGCGGGGCTGCTGAAGGAGGGGTACCAGGACGTGGAGTCGGTGTCCCAGATCCTCTGGGGGATGGTCCATGGCATCGCCACCATCCACCTGAGCAAGGGGCACGACGAGCATCCGTGGATCGAGCTGCGGGACCCGATGGCCACCGCGCGCTTGGCCTGCGATACGCTGATGCAGGGGATGCTGCGAAACCCGTGACCGTGTTCGGCCGTTTTTTTTGCACTCACACTTAACGACGTTACATATCGTGACGATGTTTACCATCCGTCCAGCCTTTCAGAGATCGGGGCCCGCGTTGCGGCTCGGGGCGGTGCTGGCGCTACTGGCCATTCCCATCCGCGCGCAGGATCCCCTGGACTCGATTGCCCGCATCGCCATCACTCGCAACCTCGCGGTGCGGCAGGGGCGGGAAGCGGAGACTCAGGGGCAGCTGGCCGTCCGACAGGCGCGTGGACTCTACCTGCCATCGGTCGGCGTGGACGCGCGCTACTCGGAACTCAGCGGCGCCATCAACATCGGCGATGCGGTGAACCCGGCCTACGCGGCGCTCAACCAGCTGTTGGGGCGCGACGTCTTCCCGACCAACATCAACCAGACGCTCCCGTTCAAGCAGGAGACCCGTCTCCGGACGACGGTCCCGCTGTTCAATGGCGCGTTGCAGGCCAACCTGGCCGCGGCCCGGGCCGTGGCATCGCTCCGCGGGGCGGAACGTGCCGCCGCCGTGCGCCGGCTCGACGCCGCGGCGCGGGTGGCCTACCTCGACCACGCACGCGCCCGGCGCGCCGTCGAGGTCTGGGAAGCCACCCTGGACGTGCTCCGGGAGAACGAGCGGGCGGCGTCACGGATGCTCGCCGCAGGCACGATCACCGGCGACGTCGTCTTTCGCGCGCGGGCCGCGGTGGCCGATGGCGAGCAGCAGCTCGCCGAGGCAGTCCGGCTGCGCCAGGCGTCGTTAGGCGCCCTCAACCTCCTGCTCGACCGCGAGCTCGACACCGCCGTGCCGGAACTCGTCGACTCGCTGCTCCCCACCCAGGCGCCGGTCTCGCGCGACGAGGCGCTGGCCAACGCGCGGCGCCGCGAGGAGTTCGACCAGGCCGAGGCCGGGGTCGCCGCTGCCCGCGCCCAGGGGCGCGCAGCGTCCAGCGCCTTCCTGCCCTCGGTGGCCCTCGCCGCGGACGTCGGGGTGCAGGGCGCCAACTATGCCTTCAACAGCAAGCACGACGTGGCCATCGCCAGCCTCGTGTTGAGCTGGAACCTGTTCAACGGCGGGCAGGACGCGCGTCGTCGCGAGGTCGCAGCGTCGGCCGAACGCGCCATGTCCTACCGCACCGCGGAGCTGCAGCGCGCCGTCGCGCTCGAGGTCGTCACGGCCCATGACGCGGTCGGTGTGGCCCAGCAGGCACTGGCGGCCGCCCAGGCCCGCGTGGATGCCGCGCGACGTGCCTTCCAGATGGTGGACCGCCGCTTTGCCGAGGGACTCGCGGCTCACCTCGAGTGGTCCGACGCGCGCACGCAGCGCACCGCAGCTGAACTCAACCTGGTCCTGAGCCGCTACACGCTCGCCGCGCGTGTGGTCGACCTCGAACGCGCCGCGGCCTTGCGCCGCCTTCCCCAATGATGGCCCTTCCCATGTCTCCCTCCCTCATCGGCACCACCCGTCGCGTGCGACCGACCCTGCTCGCCCTCTCCGTAGCGCTGGCCTGCGCCGGCAGCCCCGAGGACGCGGCCCCGGTCGCGGAGAGCGCGACCCCCATCCGCCTCGCACCGGTGGCGTCGGCCACGGACAACGTGACCATCACCGCTGTCGGCACCTGGGGAGCGCGCGACGAAGTGGCGCTCTCGTTCAAGATTGGTGGGATCGTCGCCCGGGTCCTCGTGGACCAGGGAGCGACGGTGCGCCGCGGGCAGGCGTTGGCCCAGCTCGACCAGCGCGAGATCGATGCGCTGCTGGCCAAGGCGACGATCGGCGTGGACAAGGCGCGACGCGACGCGGCACGCGTGGAGCGCCTCTTTCGCGACTCGGTCGCGACGATCGCACAATGGCAGGATGCCCAGAGCGCGCGCGATGCCGCCGAGGCGGACCTGCGGGCCGCACAGGTGAACCACGAGTACGCCACCATCGTGGCGCCCACGGATGGCGTGGTGCTCCGTCGCCAGGCAAACCCGGGACAGCTGGTGGGGCCCGGGGCGCCGGTGCTCGACTTTGCCTCGCGTGGCCGTGGCCAGGTGATGCGCGTGGGATTGCCGGATCGCGATGCCGTGCGGGTGCGCGTGGGCGCGACGGCGACCGCGACCTTTGATGCGATGCCCGGGCGCACCTTCCGCGGCTCGGTCGTGCTGGTGGGCGCCGATGCGGATCCCCGGACGGGGACGTGGGAGGTACAGGTGCGCCTGGATGGTGCAGGCGACCTGCCGAGCGGCCTCGTGGGGCGCGTGTCCCTCGCCGCCAGCCCGGCGCGCGGCACGGCCGGCGCGCGCGGTGTCGCCGCCATCCCGGCGGAGGCCCTGGTGGAAGGTGATGGCCAGGCCGGGGTGGTCTACACCGTGGATGCAGACGGCACACGCGCCCGGCGCGTCCCGGTCACCCTGGTGGGCGTGGAAGGGACCCACGTGCTGGTGCGCGGGCTCGAAGGGATCGCGCAGGTGGTGACCGCTGGGGCCACGTGGCTCACGGATTCTGCCCGCGTGGAGGTCAAGCGATGAAACTCGTCGCGTTCTCGGTTCGCCGATGGCAGTTCACCATCCTCGTCTTCCTGATGCTGGGTGCGCTCGGCGTGGCCAGCTGGTTCAAGATCCCGCGCGGCGAGGACCCGATCTTCCCGATCCCGATCTTCAACATCGTCGCGGTCTATCCCGGTGCCAGCCCGGGCGACATGGAGCAGCTGGTCGTGGATCCACTGGAGGACCAGCTCAACGCACTCGAGCGCGTCAAGCGCCTCCGGTCGGAGGCGAAGGACGGTGTGGCCGTCGTCGAGGTCGAGTTCGAGCCCGAGGTCGATGCGGATCGCAAGGAAGACGAGGTGCTGCGTGAGGTGAATGCGCTGCGCCCCACGCTGCCGTCGGGCCTGGCCCGCCTCGAAGTGATCCGGGCGTCGGGCACCAACGTGAGCATCCTGCAGGCCGCCCTGGTGAGCGAGACCCTCCCTTATGCCACCCTCGATTCGCTCGCGCGCCAGGTGGAGGATCGCCTGGAGCGGATCGCGGGGGTGAAGAAGGCCGAGCGCTGGGCCGCGCCGACCCGGCAGGTGGAGGTGAACCTTGACCTGGAGCGCCTCGCGCGGCTCGGGTTACCGGCGATGCAGGTGCTGCAGGCAATCGGGAGCGACAACAGCACGATACCAGGTGGGAGCATCGATGTCGGCGATCGACGCTTCAACCTGGTCCCGGTCGGTCGGTACCGGTCGCTGGAGGAGGTTGGGGCGACGGTGGTTGGCGGTGGGCCTGCCGGGGTCGTGCGCCTGCGGGACGTGGCGCAGGTGCGCTGGGGATATGGGGATCCGGTGCACATCGGCCGGTGGAACGGCCGGCGCGCCGTCTTTGTCACCGCGGCCATGCAGGAGGGCGGGAACATCGCGACCCTCAAGGCCGCGATCTGGCCGGAACTCGACCGGATCGAGGCGACACTTCCGCCCGGGGTGACCCTCGAGCGTGGCTTTGACCAGGCCGCCAACGTGGCGCGCCGGTTGTCGCGCCTCGGCACCGACTTCGCCATCGCGCTCGCCCTGGTGCTG
>JAEUJL010000742.1 GCA_016794835.1 Gemmatimonadota bacterium
CCCGCTGCGCCAACGCGGATCCGCCCAGTGACTCGGTAACGACCTGCAAACCGTCCATCGCGACGTCTTCGGAGTGGTGGAGGCGGCCTACTTGTGGTAGGGCTCCCGCCTAACAATGGTCCCCGCCCGGTACAGCTGCTCAGCGAGGATGAGTCGGGCAAGTTCGTGGGGAAGCGTCCACGGCGCCAGTTGCAGGGTGAGCCCTGGCGCCAGAAGCTCGCGATCCAGCCCATGGGCGCCCCCGACGACGAACGTCACGTCCCGCGCCGCCTCGCGCCACCCCTGCATCTGCGTGGCGAACGGCACCGACTCCAGGGCCCGACCGCGCGCATCGCAGGCGACGACCAGGGAGCTCCCGCAGGCGTCCCGAAGGCGCTCGGTCTCGAGCCGCCGCACCTGGTCGGCCTCGCGCCCACGTGCCTCGCGCACCTCGATCACCTCGAGGGGCCAGTACCGGGCCGCCCGCTGCTCGTAGTCCGCGATGAGGGCCGCCAGGGGCGCGCCATGCGGCCGCCCCACGCACGCCACGCGGAACTTCATGCCAATGAGAACGGGCGACCCGGCACTCGCGCCAGGTCGCCCGCCTCGTGTCCCGACACCCGCGACCTACGCGTAGATCCCGCGGAGCCGGTGCACCGTGGCCACGCGGCTGATGGAGACCATGTAGGCCGCCGTGCGCATGTTCACCTTGTGCTGCTTCGACAGGCCGAGCACGTCGCGGAACCCCTTGACCATGATGTTGCGCAGCCGGTCGTTGACAGTGTCCTCGTCCCAGAAGTAGCCCCCGCGGTCCTGCACCCACTCGAAGTAGGACACGGTGACGCCGCCCGCATTGGCGAGGATGTCCGGGATGACGAAGACGCCCTTCTCGTCGAGGATCGCGTCGGCCGCCGCGCTCGTCGGGCCATTGGCGCCCTCGCAAATCACCTTGGCGCGCACCTTCGCGGCGTTCTTCGTCGTGATGACGTTCTCCAGCGCGGCCGGCAGCAGCACGTCGACGTCGAGCGTCAGCAGGTCCTCGTTGGAGATCGGGTCGCCCTTGCCATACCCCTCGAGGGACTTGTGCTGCTTCACGTAGTTGATCGCGTCGTCGACGTCGATGCCCGCCGCGTTGTGCCACCCGCCGGTGCGGTCCGAGATCGCGATGATCTTGCACCCCTCCCGGGCGAGCAGCTGCGCCGAGACGCTGCCGACGTTCCCGAAGCCCTGCACCGCAACCGTCGTCCCCTTCACGTTCATCCCGAGGTGCGCCAGCGCTTCCTTGGTCACCAGCATGCACCCGCGGCCCGTCGCCTCGCGACGACCCAGCGAGCCGCCCATCTCCACCGGCTTCCCGGTGGTCACCGCGGTGACCGTGTGGCCCTTGTGCATGGAGTAGGTGTCCATGAGCCACGCCATCACGCGCTCGTTGGTGTTCACGTCCGGCGCCGGCACGTCGCTATCGGGGCCGAGCGTGGCGATGATCCCTGCCGTGTAGCGGCGGGTCAGGCGCTCCAGCTCACCCACGCTCATCTTGAGCGGGTCGCAGATCACGCCGCCCTTCGCGCCGCCGAACGGCACGTTGACCACGGCGCACTTCCACGTCATCCAGGCGGCCAGCGCGGTCACCTCATCGAGGTTGACCTGCATGTCGAACCGGATCCCGCCCTTGGCCGGGCCACGCGACGTGTTGTACAACACGCGGATGCCGGTGTAGACCTCGATCTCGCCGTTGTCCAGCATCACCGGGCAGGCCACGATGATCTGCTTCTCCGGCTTGCGGAGCACCTTGTAGAGGCCCGGCTCGAGGTCCAGCAACTCGGCCGCCCGGTCGAAGCGCGACATCATCGCCTCGAAGGGATTGTCTTCGTTCAGGAATCGATCCTTGTCCGGCTTGACGATGGCGTTCGTCGGGAGGCGGAGGTCGGTAGCCATGAGGTTGGGGAGGCGGCCGGGGCCGCGAAGGTTTATGTGTGGGGAGTATCGGGCCTCGAACAGACCCGGGCGAGCGCTGCCTCGATCTCGGCCACGCCGGCGATCGGTTCAACGCGCTGGGAAACATACCACAGCCCCGGCCCGGATTGCGGCCAGGACCCCTGGAGCTTGACGGCGTCCTTCAACGTGCAGACGACGAAGTCGGCCCCTCGGGCACGGGCCACGATCCGCTCGACGTCGGACGGCTGGAAGGCATGATGGTCCCCGAAGACCAGAGTCTCGACCGCCGCCCCGGTGGCCTGCAGCTGGCGGTGGAACGGCGCCGGACTGGCGATGCCACTGACCGCGAGGATCCGCAGCCCCTCCAGCGCCCCGAGCGCACGCGCCTCCTGCCCGCCGACCCGGTGTAGCCGGTCGAGGGTGAGGCGCAGGACTGCCACGCGGGAGCCCCCGCGGCGCCGCACGGCCTCCACCGTCGCGGCGACCTGCTCGTCGGTCGCCGCCTTCACCGTCACCAACACCAGGTCGGCCCGACCCAACCCGTCCGCCCACGATTCCCGTAGTGGCCCCATCGGGAGGGGCCATGTCGGCCATGGCACGTCCGCGCTCACCAGGACGAGGTTCAGGTCGCGCGCCGCCCGGCGATGCTGGTGACCGTCGTCGAGGATCGCCACCGTGGCCCCGGCCGCCCGCGCGGCCGCAATCCCGCGGACGCGGTCGGGGTCCGCAACCACCACGGCGTTGGGGGTCAGGAGCTGGTGCACGAGGCTCTCATCCTGTCCGTAGCCCCGCAGCACGATGCCCGGCGCCATCCCGCGCTGGCTCAACGCGTGTGCGATCCAGGCAGCCACCGGCGTCTTTCCCGTTCCCCCGACGGTGACATTCCCGACCGAGACGACGGGTATCCCGCTGCGACCCATCGGGGCGAGCCCGACGTCATACACGAGGTTGCGCACCTTCGACGCAGCCCACCAGGCCGCAGCCAGTGGCGACGTGAGCCACCGCAGCGACTGCGCCGCCGCTCCATCGCCCCACCAGAACGGCTCACGCATCGGGACCGTCCGGCTCGCTCACGGCGAGCAGCGCGGCATCGAGCTGGGCGGTGTCCCCCGTCCCGACGTTCCGGAGTGGTGCCCCGCAGCGCACGGTGATCACCGCAAACGGCTGGGGGACCACAAAGCGATCCCACGAGCGGAATCGCCACGCCCTCGAGCTGGTCGCGCCCATCGGGACGACGTCGAGGCCACCGCGTGCAGCCGCAGCGAGTGCCCCGGGCGCTGAATGCCTGCGCGGGCCGCGGGGACCATCGGTGGTGCACGCCACGGTCGCCCCGGCTTCCAGCCGTCGCGACGCCTCGATCAGTGCGCGGGCGCCCCCGCGACTCGACGACCCGCGAATGGGCGCGAAGCCCAGTCGCTGGACAATGCGCGCGATCACCTCGCCATCGGCGTGGGTCGACACCAGTGGGGCGATCCCGCGGCCACGCAACGCCCAGACCAGGGGGAGCAGCTCCCCATGCCACATCGCGAGGACCACGGGGCCGTCCGGGAGTCGTCCGTCCCATCGCACGCGCCAGGTGATCCCAAGCATCCGGACCAGCAACTCTCCCAGCAGCGAGGCGAGGACAACCTTCAGGCGGCGGCCGGGGCCGACGGCCCGCTCACCCACCGAGCAACTCCAGGGCAATCCCGGCGGCGCGCGCCGACGCCCCAGGGCTCCCGAGCCTGGCCTTCACCTCACCCAGGGCCTGCACCATCGCGCGTCGCGCCGGCGTGTCCGCGAGGAGTGGCGCCAACGCCGCGGCCATCCCCTCGGCCGTCACCGCGTCCTGCACGAACTCGGTCGCCACCTCCCGCCCGGCGACCACGTTGACCAGCCCGATGCGCGGGATTTGCACGACGCGCCGGGCGATCGCATAGGTCCACGCACTCGTCTTGTAGGCCACGATCAGCGGACACTCCGCCACCGCCGCCTCCAGCGTGGTCGTGCCGCTCTTGCACAGCGCGGCATCGGCGGCCCGCAGCACGGTCCACGACGCGTCGTGCACCTGCGGATAGGGGCACCGATCGTTCCCCAGCGTGATCTCCGGGGCCACGCTGACCACGACCTCGAGCCCCGGATCCTGCCGCTGGAGCTGCTGCGCGGTGGCGACGAACGGCTCGAGGTGTCGCTCGATCTCCTGTCGCCGGCTCCCGGGAAAGAGCGCCAGCACGCGCCGGTCCGTCGCGATGCCTAACGAGGCACGGGCCTCCTCGCGGGTGGGCAGCTCGCCCATGCGGTCCAGCAGCGGGTGGCCGACGAAGGTGGCGTCGATCCCGTGGGACCGCAGCAGGTCGGCCTCGAACGGCAGGATGACGGCGGCGCGCGCGACCAGCGCGGCCAGCTTGGGCAGGCGTCCCGCTCCCCACGCCCACACCTGCGGGGTGATGTAGTACAGCACCGGCACGCCGTGCCGTCGCGCCGCCGCGGCCACACGCATGTTGAACCCGGGATAGTCCATCACCACCACGAGCCCGACGTCGCCACGGGCCAGCTTCTGTTCCACACGCCGCAGCAACCGCCAATGGTGCGGGATCGTCCCGAGGACCTCGACGAACCCCATCACCGACATCCGGCCCGGCGGCTCGAGCAGGGTGACACCTTCCGCCGCCATGCGTGCCCCGCCCAGCCCACACACCGTCACCCCAGGCGCGCGCGCGCGGAGGGCGGCCACGAAGGCGGCGCCGTGCAGGTCCCCGGACGCCTCCCCCACCGAGACCAGGACCTCACGCACGCGAGGGCGCGGCCCCGGCAGCCAGGGTGGGCGTCGAGCGCTCGATCTCCGCCATGATGCGCAGCGCGACCGCCAGGGCATCGCGGCCATCCCGGCCACTGACCGGCACCGGGGCCGCCCCGCGCACCGCGTCCACGAACGCCTGCAGCTCAAGACGCAGCGGCTCCCCCTCCGGCGCCACCAGCGGGATGCGCTCGACGAACGCCTCCAGCTGCTGCGGCGACGTCGCCAGCTCGGCCAGGTTGATCCCGGGCCGCAGGCGATAGAACTCGCCGTCCCCGGCTGCGAGGTCCAACGACAGATAACCTGACCGCTGGAAGATCCGCAGCTTCCGCGTGCGCTCGCGCGACACGCGACTGGCCGTGATGTTGGCGACCGCCCCGGACCCGAAGGTCAGCCGCGCATTGGCCAGGTCGACGAACGGCGTCAGCACCGGGAT
>JAEUJL010000753.1 GCA_016794835.1 Gemmatimonadota bacterium
GAAGGTCCGTTCGTGGACATCAATTGCGCGGCGATCCCCGAACAACTGCTCGAGAGCGAGTTGTTCGGCCATGAGCGAGGCGCCTTCACCGGCGCCACCACCTCCAAGCCGGGGCTCTTCGAGGTCGCGCACGGGGGCACGGTCTTCCTGGACGAGATCGGGCACCTCGCCCTCTCGCTCCAGGGCAAGCTCCTGCGGGCGCTGGAAGAGCGGACGATCCGGCGCGTCGGCGGCCAACGGCCGATTTCCATCGACGCGCGCGTGATTGCCGCCACGCACGTCGACCTGGCCGAGGCGGTGCGCAAGGGCGAATTCCGCGCGGACCTGTACCACCGGCTCAACGTGGTGCCGCTCGAGCTGCCCCCGCTGCGCCGCCGGCGGGAGGACATCATCCCGCTGGCCCAGCATTTCCTCGCCCGGGTCGCCAGTGACTACAAGTTGGTAGCGCCCCGACTCACCCCCGCCGGCGAGCAGGTACTGCTCGACTATCCATGGCCTGGCAACGTGCGTGAGTTGCGCAATGCCATGGAGCGGGTGTTGTTGCTCGCCCCGGGTGACCACCTGGTGGCCGAAGACTTCGCCTT
Organism: Gemmatimonadota bacterium; assembly: GCA_016794835.1. Classification (GTDB taxonomy): domain Bacteria; phylum Gemmatimonadota; class Gemmatimonadetes; order Gemmatimonadales; family Gemmatimonadaceae; genus RBC101. The sequence goes on from JAEUJL010000753.1 coordinate 585, forward strand.
TCTCGCTCCCCCCTTGGACGCCGCGGTCGATGGACCCGGCGGCCTTCCATTCCCTGGTCCATTGAATGTGCTGGTCCGGGCAGCAGCCGCCGAGATGATTGTCCGATGTGGCGGCAACAAGTCCGAAGCTGCCCGCCGACTGGGGATTTCCCGCCCGAGGCTCATGCGTCTCACCAGCCTCGATCCCGCCTCGTACGACGACTCAGGAGACTCCGATGATTAACCTACGCTCCCGCCTGCCGCGCTGGTTGGCTCCCCTCGCCATCCTCGGCGCCCTCGCGTGTGCCACGGAGAGCCCGACGGGCGTGCGCCCGATGGAGGCCCTGCGCAGTGGCGGGTACTCGGACCCGGTCTTTCTCGAGACCGCGGCCGGCGCTCCCACCATCGCCTCCAGCAGCGTCTCGTTCTGGGCCGTGAAGGGCCAGGACCGCGAAGCCTTCATCTGGTACAACGCCGAGCCCGGTGAAGCCGATTCGACCAAGCTGGTCCGCTTCCGCGTGACCAAGAAGTCGCTCTGCAAGCGTCCCGATGGGTCGAATATCGCCAACGGCGACTCCCTGCAGATCACCATGACCGTCGTGGATCCGGTGCGGCAGCAGGTCAAGTTCGAGCCCGCCGGGCTCCTGTTCTGCAGCGGCAAGCCGGCCAAGCTCACGATGTGGTACGAACAGGCCGATCACGACTTCGACAACGACGGTGACATCGACGCCGCCGACGCCACATGGGAGTCGTTCCTCAGCATCTGGAAGCAGGAGACCCCGTGGTCACCCTGGGAGAAGGTGACCACGGTGCTGCAGGACGACAACGATGAAGCCCAGGCGGACATCACCGGCTTCACGAGCTACCTCGTCGCCTACTGAATCACCTGGCTGGATGCTGATGCCCACCCTCTCCGCTCAGGCGCGCGCCCTGGCCTCACGCTCTGCGTGGGGCGAGGTGGTGGCGTTGTTGGGAGCACCGGAGGAACAGGCGACCGTGCATGGGGACCTTGAGCTGGTCTGCCTGCTCGGGGAGTCGCTGCTGCGCACGGGACGCGCCCGCGAGGCGCGCACGCTCTTCACGGACACACTCACCCAGTTTAGGGACTTCGGCGGGAATCCTACCATGCGACGCGCACGAAATCTGTGCGGCGCCGCACACTTCGAGCTCGGCGACTACGATGAGGCGTTGCTCGCCTTCTCGCGGGCGGCCGAACTCGCCCAGCTGGACGGCGATGACCTGCTCGTGGCGCAAAGCAGCAACAACCTCGCGATGATCGCGAACATCCGCGGCCAGCACGAGGAGGCCCTCGCCCTTTATCGCGTCGCCCTGCCGGCCTACCAGCGCCTCGGGAACGCCGTCGGGCTCGCCCGCAGCCTGCACAACATCGCCATCACCTACCGCGACACCGAACGCTACGACGACGCCGAGGAATACGAACAGCGGGCGATCGATGAGGCGCGCGCGGCCGGCGATGAAGCGCTGGTCGCCATCGTCATGGCCGGCCGGGCGGATGTGCAGCTGATGCGCGGCGACCCCTCCATGGCCGAAGCCACGGCCCTGCATGCCGCAACGCTGCTGGCCCAGGTGCCGGATCCGGCGCGTCGCGCCGATGCCCTGCGCCTGGCCGGCCGTGCACGCTCCCGGACGGGCGACCAGGCGGGCGCACTCCCGCTCCTCGACGAAGCGGTCACGACGGCGCGCGACTGCGGGGCCGCCCTCATCGAGGCGGAGAGCCTGCGCGCGCGCGCCGAGGTGCACCGCCTGCGCGGCGCACGCACGGCCGCGCGTGACGATGCCACGTCGGCGCTCGCCCTGTTCACCCGGCTCAAGGCCGTGCGGGAAGAGGCGGCCACCGCCGCCTGGCTCGATGCGCTGGGCACTGACGGTGGACGCGCCTGACGACACCCACACGCGGCCGACCCCACGGGCCGCGGCGGGACCCCGAGATGAGGAAGCACCGATGACCCACGCCCCACGCCCCCACCTGCTGTTCACGTTTGGCCTCTTGGCCAGCCTCGCGTGCGGCGGTGACGCGTCCACCGGGGTCCCCACGGACGGGCCCACCTTCCTGACGGCCGCGTCAGGCGCCCCCGCGATCGCGGCGTCGTCGGTCACCCTGTGGGCGGTCAAGGGCCGCGACCACGAGACGATCATCTGGTATCGCGCCACGGCGGGACGCCCCGACTCCAGCAAGCTCGCCCGCCTCCGGCTGGACCGCCGCTCGCTCTGCAATCGCGTGGACGGGAGCGCCATCGCCGATGGCGACTCCGTCCGCATCACCATGACGGTGATCGACCCGGTGCGCCTCGAGGTCAAGTTCGAGCCGGCGGGCCTGCAGTTCTGCAGTGGGCGCCCCGCCAAGCTCAATCTCTGGTGGGAGTACACCAGCCGGGACTACGACAAGGACGGCGATGTGGACGCCGCCGACGCGGCCCTGGAGGCGAAGTTCAGCATCTGGAAGCGGGAGACGCTCTCGTCGCCCTGGGTCAAGCTGGCTTCGGTGCTCCGCGTGGAGGCCGACGAGGCCGAGGCCGAGCTGGTCGGGTTCACCAGCTACCTCGTGGCGTACTGACGCCAGCGCTCGGGCGCGGCGCGCCTGCTACCGAACCTGGAAGACGGTCTCGAAGTCGTTGAAGCTCTTGACCTGGAGCGTGAGTGGCCCGCGCGCGGGGGTGACCTCGACGTCCATCGTTTCCCCTGGTCCCATCCTGAAGCGCGCAGGTTGCATGGTGGGTGCGCGCAGGTCGGCGCCGTCCTTGGCCACGACCCGCCAATCGATGGTGCGCTCTCGTTGGAGTGCCTCCACCGTGACCAGGTCGGCCGCTGTGATGTTGACGAAACGGAGGCGATGGGTCACGCCGGCACGCAACGGTCGTTGCGCATGGTGGGCGACGACGGACGCCGTGTCGTGCGTGCCGGCCACCGCAAACATCACGACGTGATCGCGCTCGGGATTCCATCGTTGGCCCTGCGGCAGGACGAGGAGGGGGCCGTACAGCCCCGAGGAGAGTTGACGGACTTCGGAGACGTGCGAGTGGTACATGAAGGTGCCGGCGCGCGGGGGCGTGAACCTCGCCACGAAGGAGTCGCGTGGGGCAATCGATGGCGCGACGTGGTTGGCTGACCCGCTCCATCCCCCGACGCCGTCGAAGTAGCTCTCCAACTCCATCCCGTGCCAGTG
>JAEUJL010000763.1 GCA_016794835.1 Gemmatimonadota bacterium
ACCGAGCATGCTGCGCTCGGGGAGGTTGGAGCCGTTGTACATGTAGTGCCCCATGGAGTCGGTCGGCGTCGGGACCTGGTAGTACCCAAAGGTCATCGACGCTTCCAGGCGCGGGTCGAGCCGTCGCACGTCGCCGAGGGCACGCGGCACGCGGGAGAACATCTCGGCCACCCGTGGCCGGATGCGCGCGTCATGGTACATGAGCTTCTCGCCGAATTCTTCCGGGACCTTCGCAAAGAAGCGCGGATCCTTCGCCAGCTGCGCGTGGAACTCCGCCTTTGTCCCCGTGAATCCGATCTCGCGGCGAATGGCAGCCATCGCACTGTCAATCCGGGCGACCTCGGCGAGCCCGATGGCATGCACCTGCTCCGGGGTGACGTCCATCGTCGTGGAGCGGCGCACCAGGGCGCGGTAGTACGACGCCCCTTCGGGATACTGGGAGAGCCCGACCGTGGTGGGCGCCTCTGCGAGGTACGGTCCCTCGAGGTAGGTCGCGAGGCGTTCGAACGCTGGCCGCACCTTCGTGTCGATCCGGTTGCCTAACGCGGAAGCGAAGGTGGCGCGGACGTCCTCGGGGAGACGCCCGAGCCGATCCGGCGATGGCAGGAACGGGCTCTGTGCCGCCGGCGGGGCGAAGCCGCGCACAAACGGCACGATCAGGCGGATCTCGTCCTTCGGGAGCAGGACCTTGCGGGCGCGTCGCTCCTCGAGCTTGCCGCGGATCGTATCGGCCAGGATGGCGAGTGAATCGACCATGGCGAGGTACCGATCCGCGTCCTGTCGCGACGTGAGTGGCAGCTGGGCAAAGGTGCCCGGCAGCGCCGAGAGTGGTGACTGGTAGGGGGTGATGAAGGCGAAGGAGATCGCGTGGTAACGCGCTTCTTCGATCGCTGCGACGTGCTCGAAGCGCAGGATGCGGGAGGTGATCCACTCGTCGGCGGAGAGTTCCCTGGGAACGAGCGCGTCGAGGGCGTTGACCACAGCGCGCGCACGCTCGGCGTTACGCACCACGCGTGCGGTGGAGAGATCAGGCATCTGCGGTGCCCCACCACCGAGGAGGCCCTGGCCCTCGGACTTCATGCGTTGCTCCTGTTCGGCGAGGAGGCGGGCGAGGGTCTTGGCGCTCGGGGTGGAATCCGTGGCGATGAGAAGCGGGACCGCAGCGAGAAGCAGGGAGATCATGGCGTTGAGGTATGGAAGGGCAGTGAGCGCGGCGTCGGAGCGCCAACCTACTCGCGAAGGGCGACCGCGCCGGTTCCGGTCGACGGGAAGCGGGTCATGACGGCCGGGTCGTGCCCGGGGATGACGAGGGCGGGAGTTGCCGCCAGCGCGCGCATGGTGCGTTGCGCCCGCAGGTTGGAGAGGGAGTCGAGGGTCTGCGCGATCGGGCGCGACTGGTCGAGGTTCTCGTACAGGTAGGCGTTGTCCGAGGCGATCACCACGGTGCCACGGCGCGTCCGCACCGAGACAAACTGCGACGCCCAGGTGTGCTTGCCGCCGGTGTGCACGCGGATCCCCGGGCGGATCTCCGCCGAATCGCCCTCGGCGAAGCGAATACGGCCCTGCGCGAAGAGGCGGCGGTACATCGCGGCGACGTCGGCATCGATGGCCGGGGCCTTGGACTCACCGTTCGGGCCGACGTAGTACTCGAACTCGGCGCGCTGCAGCCAGATGCGGGCATTGGGAAAGCGCTCCACCCCGTCCGCATGATCCCAGTGGATGTGCGAGATGATG
>JAEUJL010000795.1 GCA_016794835.1 Gemmatimonadota bacterium
GCGGTGTATTCAGATGCCGATGCCCAGGCCCCCCACGTGCGTGCCGCCGATGAGGCGGTGAACATCGGCCCGGCGCCCTCGTCGCAGAGTTACCTGGTCGGCGAACGGATCATTGAGGTGGCCAAGCGGACGGGCGCGCAGGCGATCCATCCAGGCTACGGCTTCCTCTCCGAGCGGGAGTGGTTCTCGCGCGCGGTGCGCGACGCGGGACTGGTCTTCGTCGGCCCGCCACCCGAGGCCATTGCGGCGCTCGGGAGCAAGACCGCCGCGCGCCAATTGGCGATTGCCGCCGGAGTCCCCGTGGTCCCGGGGACCACGGAGGGGCTGAAGGATGCCGCCGAGGCCGAGGCGATCGCCGAACGCTACGGCTATCCCGTGTTGCTCAAGGCCGCAGCCGGCGGCGGCGGGAAGGGGATGCGCGTGGTGCGCACCCCATCCGAGATGGCCGGTGCGCTCGACGCCGCGCGGCGTGAGGCGCAGAATGCGTTTGGGGACGACACCGTCTACGTCGAGAAGTACATCGTCGGGCCGCGGCACGTCGAGATCCAGGTGATTGCCGACGCACACGGCACCGTGCGGTCCCTGGGGGAACGCGAATGCTCGGTGCAGCGCCGGCACCAGAAGATGATCGAGGAAGCCCCGTCCGTCGCCGTCTCCCCGGAGCTGCGCAAGCGGATGGGCGACACGGCGGTCGCGGCCGCACGCGCGGCGGGGTATGTGAACGCCGGTACCTGCGAGTTTCTGCTCGACGCGGAAGGGAACTACTACTTCCTGGAGATGAACACCCGCCTGCAGGTGGAGCATCCCGTCACCGAGTTTGTCACCGGGATCGACATCGTGCAGTGGCAGATCCGGGTCGCGGCCGGTGAGCGGTTGCCGTTCCCCGAGCATCTCACGCCGCGCGGCTGGGCGATGGAGTGCCGCATCACGAGCGAGGATCCCGCCAACGGGTTCCTGCCGTCGACGGGTCGGATCGAGTTCCTGCAAGTGCCCACCGGGCCCGGGGTCCGCTGGGACGGCGGCATCGAGGCCGGATCGACCGTGGGGCTGCACTACGACCCGATGCTCGCCAAGCTGATCGTGTGGGCTGCGACGCGTGATGAGTGCATCGCGCGCATGCACCGGGCCCTGCGGGAGCTGACGATCGTTGGGGTCGAGACCTCGCGGGAGTTCCACCTGCGCGTGCTCGAGGACGAGGAGTTCCGCCGTGGCGCGATCGAGATCCAGTGGCTCGAGCGGCGCCTGCCCTCCCTCGTGGGGGCCAGCACCCCCGCGGCGCAGGTGGAGCTGGCCGCGATCGCGGCGGCCCTGCTGGCCGACCGGGACCGGGGGGTGCGGCGCGGGGCCAGCACGACGACGGCAGCGGCGCCCGGCGCCCAGGCCGCGGCGCCCACAGCCTGGGAGCTGGCGGCGAGGCGTGATGCACTCCGCACCTAGTAGCGCCGGTCTCGCCGACCTCCGCATCGATCGCATCGCGGCCGGTGGCGCGGGGATCGGGCGGGTCGACGGGCTGGCCACCTTCGTGCCGCGCACGGCCCCGGGCGACCATGTCACGGTGCGCCTGCGCAACCGGCGCCGCTACGCGGAGGGCACCCTGGTGGAGGTGCTCGCCGCGGGACCGGACCG
>JAEUJL010000796.1 GCA_016794835.1 Gemmatimonadota bacterium
GTGCCCGCCGGGCCGACAGAGCAAGCCGTCCACCATGGTCCGCAGGACCACGTTGTGGACACCGCTGGTGCCGACCCGGTTGACCGCGTTCATGAGGGAGACCACGCGTCCGCCGGCGCCGGCGTAGTACGCCGAGTTCGCATAGCGGAGGAGTCCCTGGCTGAGCCCGGGATCGGTCTCGACCAGCGAGACCAGCTGCGAGGCCGACGCGCGGGGATCGCGGGAGACGGACAGGGCCCGCTGGGCGGCGAGGGGCGGTTGCCGAACGACGGCGTCAAATCCGGCGGCCAGTCCATCGAGGAAGGCCGGCGCATCGCCCTCGCGGTCGTGGCGCGACAGGGTCTCTCGCACCGCCTGGATGCGCTGGCTCACCTCGAGGGCGAGCCACGCATTGACCTCACCGACTTCGCGATCGGGGACCGTTGAGCTTCGGGCGGCGGGTGCCGGCGGCGTCGCGACCGCTGGTGCGGGTGGCGTGGCGACCGCAGGTGCCGCCGGCGGGGGCACCTCCGCACGGGGCGGCGGCGCCGAAGCGGAGGGAGCGAGCCGTCGAAAAAAGTCTCGGAGCATGCGGTCGGTGCGGGTCCCCTGCGAGTATCGGCGGGGGCGGCGGAGTTGTGCACATGGCGAGCATCGGTCACTCTGACACCTTAATGCCATCTGCCGTTACGTCACTTTGACGGTTCCTGTGATGCAGGTAACAAAACTTCCGCGGGAAAGCGCACACGGCGCGCATCGTAGCGCCGACTCGGGAAAGTCCCAGTGGACAGAACCATTGGAGATTCTTACGTTCGTCGCGCGCATTGGTGTGGTGGCCGAGCCCGCGTTAGGCTCGGCGTTCTCTCAGCCCTGAGGAGGGTGACGCGGTGAAGCAACTTGGAATGTGGTCCCTGGCGGCATTGTCCGTCGTCGCGTGTTCAGACGCGAACTCGCCGTCGGGTCCGACCCGGCTGGCGCCGTATGTGGAGTCGAACGGAGACCTGACGGCTCAGGTGGTCCCCGGCGAGTACATCGTGGTACTCAACGACAACGTGGGTGATGTGATGGGGGCGGCGGTAACCTCGGGTGCCGAGGTGATGGCGACGTGGGACAAGGCCCTCCGCGGCTACGCGGTGCGCGCCACGGCCGAGCAGCTTCGCGCGATTCGCGCCGATGCCCGGGTGAAGTTCGTGGAGCCGAACGGCCGGGTCAGCATCACCGCCACGCAGGCCCCGACCCCGTCGTGGGGTCTGGACCGCCTCGACCAGGCGAACCTGCCCCTCAACAACAGCTACACCTATCCGTCGACCGCGGCGGGCGTGCACGTGTACACGATCGACACGGGCATCCTGCTGACGCACAACGACTTCGCGGGCCGCATGAGCAACGGTTTCGACGCGATCACCCTCGGTGGCAACGCGAACGACTGCCACGGCCATGGGACGCACGTCTCGGGCACGATCGGCGGCACCACGTACGGCGTGGCGAAGGGCGTCACCTTCCACCCGGTGCGCGTGCTGAACTGCGCGGGCTCCGGTACCAACGCCCAGGTCATCAACGGCATCAACTGGGTCGCCGCGAACAAGATCCAGCCGGCCGTCGCGAACATGTCGCTCGGCGGTGGCTTCAGCGCCGCGCTGAACTCCGCGTCTGACGCCCTGGTCAATGCGGGCGTCGTGCTCGCCGTGGCCTCGGGCAACAGCAGCGCCGACGCCTGCAACTTCTCGCCGGCCAGCGCCCCGCTGCCGTTGACCGTCAACGCGACGACGATCACCGACGCGCGTGCCAGCTTCTCGAACTTCGGCACCTGCACGGATCTCTTCGCGCCGGGCAACAACATCGTGTCCGACTACATCGGCAGCAACAGCGCCACGGCCACCCTCTCGGGTACGTCGATGGCGTCGCCGCACGTTGCGGGCGCCGCGGCGCTCTACCTCGCGGCCAACCCGACCCACACCCCGGCTCAGGTGAACGCCGCCATCATCGCGGGCGCCACGCCGAACAAGGTGACCAACCCGGGTGCTGGCAGCCCGAACCGCCTCCTCAACATCCAGTTCATCGG
>JAEUJL010000894.1 GCA_016794835.1 Gemmatimonadota bacterium
TGCGCTCGATCCCGGGGGTCGCCGAGGTGACCGTGCCCGGCAAGGTCGAACGTGAGCTGACCGTGCAGATCCGTCCCGACGCCATGCAGGCGGCCGGGGTCGGGGTCTCGCAGATCGTGCAGGCGCTGCAGCTGCAGAACCTTGCGGCGCCGGTCGGGCGGGTGAACGGCACGCAGGACGAACGCTCGATTCGCCTGAAGGGCCGGCTGGAGCGCCCCGAGGAGTTCGCGAACATCGTGGTCTCCGAGCGCAACGGCCAGTTGATCCGCCTCGGCCAGGTCGCCGACATCGTCGATGCGACGGAAGAGCCGCGCACGATGGCCCTCTTCCAGTCCCGCGAGACGCAGGGGGCGCGCGAGGCGGTCGGCGTGGACATCAAGAAGGCCAAGGGATACAGCACCACGGAGGTCGCCGACCAGATCCTGGAGCGCGTGCAGAAGATCACCCTGCCCGCGGGCACGAAGATCGACGTGGTGAAGAACTCCGGCGTGAACGTGACCGCCGCCGTGCGCAACGTGGAGGAGTCCCTGATCGAGGGCGCGCTGCTCACGGTGCTCGTGGTCTTCCTCTTCCTCAACAGCTGGCGCTCGACGGTCATCACCGGCCTGGCGCTGCCGGTGTCGGTGCTGGCCGGGTTCATTGCGGTCTACGCGCTGGGCTACAACCTGGAGACGATGTCGCTGCTCGGGTTGTCGCTGGCGATCGGTATCCTGATCGACGACGCGATCGTGGTGCGCGAGAACATCGTGCGACACGTGGAGATGGGGAAAGACCACTTCACGGCGGCGCGGGAGGGGACCGCCGAGATCGGGCTCGCCGTCGCGGCGACCACCTTCTCGATCCTCGCCGTCTTCATCCCCATCGGCATGGTGTACGGGGTGACCCGGCAGTGGATGGGTCCCTTTGCGCTGACGATGGCCTGTTCGGTTGCGGTCTCGCTGTTCGTGTCGTTCTCGCTGGACCCGATGCTCTCGGCGTACTGGCCGGACCCGCATCGCGAGGAGCACGAGAAGGCGTGGATCACGAAGCAGCTGGACAAGTTCAACGCCTGGTTCAACCGCATGGCCGTCAGCTACAAGGGCGTGATCGCCTGGGCGCTGGACCACCGGGCGGCGGTGGTCGTGATCGCGATGGGAACCTTCTTTGGATCGTTTGTCCTGCTCCCCACCGGGCTCGCCGGGTTCCTGGGGGTCATGGCGGGGATCGTGGTGGCGGTGCTCGGGCTGACCGTCGTCAAGCAGCGGTTCCTGCGCCTGCTCGCGGTGCCGCTCGGGCTGGTCGTGGCCCTGGGCCTCTCGCGCGTGGCGCCGCAGTTCATGAACGTCGGGTTCGGCTTCTTCCCGACGGATGACAATGGCGAGGTCAACATCAACGTCGAGACGCCGCCGGGCTCGAACCTGGACTACACGCGGCTGAAGACCGAGGAGGTGGGGCGGATCCTGATGACCCACCCCGAGGTGCGCTACATCTATTCGACGCTGGGCGGTGGCGATGCCGGGGCGGTGGATATCGCCAAGCTGTACGTGAAGATGACGAGCAAGGACGAACGCGAGATGGACATCGAGGAGTTCGCGGCCGTCCTGCGCGGCGAGCTCGCCGCCATCGGGGGCGCCACCGTCGCGGTGTTCACGACGGACTTCGGCGGTGGGCGCAAGCAGGTTCTGATCGAGGTGCGCGGCAACGACACCGAGGCGCTCAATGCCTTCGCGCAGCAGGCGCTGGCGGCGGTGCGCGCGGTGCCGGGCGCCGTGGACGTGGCCCTCTCGTCCAAGGGGCAGCGCCCGGAGTTGAACGTTGAGATGAACCGCGGGCTTGCGGGCTCCCTCGGGCTGACGGTGGGCCAGGTGGCGCAGGCGCTGCGGCCGGCCTTCGCCGGCATCGACGCCGGGGACTGGCAGGACCCCAGCGGCGAGATGCGTGACGTGGTGGTGCGGCTCGCGCCGGAGGCCCGGCGGCGTGTCGCGGACCTGCGGCAGCTGCCGCTCGTGGTGCAGGGGCCGAACGGGGTGCCCGCCACCTTGCCGCTCAGCCAGGTGGCCACGATCACGGAAGGGATGGGCCCGGCCGTCATCAACCACCTGAACCGCGATCGCGTCGTCAACGTGGAGTTCAACACCTCGGGGCGCTCCATGGGTGAGGTGACGAACGACGCCATGGCTGCGCTCAACGCCCTGAATGTCGGCGAGGGGATTCGCGTCTCCACCGGTGGGGAGGCCGAGCAGCAGGCCGAGGTGTTCAACCAGATCTTCATCGCGCTCGGCATCGCCGTCGGGCTGATGTACATGATCCTGGTCATCCAGTTCGGGTCGTTCCTCGACCCGCTGGCCATCATGTTGTCGCTTCCGCTCTCGCTGGTCGGCGTCTTCCTGAGCCTGTCGCTGACGCGGAACACGGTGAACATCATGAGCCTCATCGGCGTGATCCTGCTGATGGGGATCGTCGCCAAGAACGCCATCCTCCTCATCGACTTCGCCAAGTGGGCGCGGGAGAAGGACGGGATGCCGCTGCGGGAGGCGCTGATCGAGGCGGGGGCGATCCGCCTCCGGCCGATCCTGATGACGACCTTTGCCCTCATCGCCGGGATGATCCCGACCGCGATGGGGAGCGGCGAAGGGTCGGCGTTCCGGGCCCCGCTGGGGATCGCCGTGATCGGCGGCGTGCTGACCTCTACCTTGCTCACCTTGGTCGCGATCCCGACATTTTACGAGATCCTGGACGAGATGCGGTCCTGGTTCTCGAACAAGTTCGGGGTGAAGGTGTCCCAGAAGACGGGGGAACATCGCGCCATCGGGCTGGCACCCGGGGACTGATCCTTTCCCCGGGTCCACGAAACGACTCCTGCAGACGACTCATGAGACACACCACGCTACTCGCGGCATTGACCCTCTCCCTGGCCCAGGTCGCCCAGGCCCAGGACGACGTGCCGCGCGGCTTTCAGTTCGTCGGGTTCAACATCCTCAGCGGGTACGACTGGGAGATGCCGGATCCCCTGGACCCGACGGCCAAGCCGCCGAAGAACGTGATCCCGGCGACGGTGAAGGCCCTCGACGGGAAGATGGTCTACCTCAAGGGGTTCATGTTGCCGTTGGACCTGGATGCCCAGGGGGTCACGAAGTTCATGCTCAACGCGAGCATCGACATGTGCTACTTCGGGGCCCCGGTGCGGCTGAACGACTGGATCATGATCACCATGAAGCCGGGGAAGAAGGCGAAGTTCACGCACCTCCCGACCGGCGTCTGGGGTCGGCTGGAGGTCGGGGAGGAAGTCCGGAACGGCCGGATCGTGTCGATCTACCGGCTGACCGCGGAGGATGCGAAGACCGAGGGCGGGGCCTGACCGGTCGGCGCTGAGGGGTGACACGGGGCGGGACGCGATGGCGTTCCGCCCTTTGTCGTGGGCCCACTGGCAATCCCCCGTTCACCCCGCAGCTTTCAGCGACTTCCCTGGCCCCCGCACGAGTCCGCATGCCCCTCCGGTATCCCTGGTCGCGCTACTCCGACGAGAAACTCATGCGGATGCGCCTCAAGGACCTGGGGCTCACGATCGAGGGGACGCACCTGCAGCCGCTCATCGACAAGCTTCATGAGGAGCTGGTGGCCCGGAACGTCCGGCTGCACCCGCACATCTGGCTCTCGAGCGAGTGGTTCTCCCCGGCCGGCGTGCCGGGCTTTGCCCTGCCGTTCTACCTCGCCCACAAGCGGTTGCGGCGGCTGGAGCGCAGCCAGTTCCTCGACGTGGAAGGGGCGTCAAACGCCGACTGCCTGCGGATCATGCGGCACGAGACCGGCCATGCGATCCAGCATGCGTACCAGCTGCATCGGCGGCGCCGGTGGCAGCAGGTCTTTGGCAAGTCCTCCAAGAAGTACCCCGAGTACTATCGCCCGAACCCGGCCTCCAAGCGATACGTGCAGCACCTGCGGCTCTGGTACGCCCAGAGTCATCCGGACGAGGATTTTGCCGAGACCTTTGCGGAGTGGCTGCGTCCCCGGTCGGACTGGCGACGGCGATATGCCGGCTGGCCCGCGCTCAAGAAGCTGGAGTACGTGGATGAACTCATGGCGGAGCTGGCGGACCAGAAACCGGCGGTCACGGCGCGGCGCGTCGTGGAGCCGTTGCATCGGCTGCCGCAGACTTTGGGCGACCACTACCGCGAGCGTCGTCGCAAGTACACCGTGATCTATCCGAACATCTACGATGCCGACCTGCGGCGCCTCTTCTCGGACCAGCCGCATCATCGCCGGCGCGAAGCGGCGTCCTCCTTCCTCCGACGGCATCGTGGGGAGGTGCGCCGACTGGTGGCTCGCTGGACCGGCGAGTACCAGTACACCCTGGATACCGTGCTGGGCAACATCATCGGGCGCTTGAGCCACCTACAACTGCGCGTGGTCGGGAGCGAGCGCCAGGTCGTCACCGATTTTGCCGTGCTGCTGACCGTGAAGACGATGCACTTCCTGTACGAGCAGGGGCGACGCGACTGGATCGCGCTCTGAGATGGC
>JAEUJL010000813.1 GCA_016794835.1 Gemmatimonadota bacterium
CTGCTGGTGATGAACGCGCAGATGCTGCTCAACTCCAGCTACCTGCAGGCCCTCAAGCGGTACGTGCAGTCCCAGGTGCCGGGGCTGGTGCTGCGTCCGGCGCTGCTGGCCGCGACGGTGGGCGCGTGGCTCCTGCTGGGAGCGACGCCAAGCCCGGCGCAGGTCATCGCCATCAACCTTGGCGCGACCACGTTGGCGGTCTTCCTGCTCCAGTACTGGCTCCGGCGCGCGCGACCGCCGCAGATGCTGAGCGCCCCGATGACCTTCGAGAAGTCGCGGTGGATCACCGCGGCGCGCGGCCTGGTCACCATCGGGATCGCCCAGCTGGTCATCTCGCAGCAATCCGACCTCATCGTGGTGGGATGGCTCGTTGGTCCGAAGGAGACGGGACTCTACGGGGCCGCCGCCCAGTTCACGTTGCTCCTCCAGTTTGGCCAGACCTCGATCAGCTTTGTCGCCGCGCCGCTGATCGCGGAACTTCACGAGCAGAAGAACTACGTGCGGCTGCAGCACCTCGTGCGGCAGGTGTTCGTGGCCAACGCGGCGATCGGGCTGCCGATCCTGGCGATCCTCGTGGCGTTTGGCCACCTGCTGCTGCGCTGGAGTTACGGCCCGGCCTTCGAGGCGGCGTACCCGGTCCTCGTCATCCTGAGCGTGGCGATCACGACGGCGGCGCTGGTGGGGGCCACGGCGGGATTCCTGCTCACCATGACGGAATACCAGAGCGAGGCGGCGTGGATCATCGGGGGGAGCGCGCTGCTCAACCTGGTCCTGACGCTGATCCTGACCCCGATGTACGGGCTGGTCGGGACGGCGATCGCGACCTTGTGCGCGACCGTGGCGCGCAGCGGCGTGCTGGTCTGGTTCATCCGCCGGCGGATGGGGCTCTCCGTGTTCCCCTGGGCGTAAGCCGATGGTCGGACTCGCGCTGGTGTCGCTGGGCATCCTGCTCTACACGTGGCTGGGATATCCCGTGGGGGTGTGGCTTCTCGCACGCACCCGACGGCCACCCGCCCCCCCGGCGCCGGGCTCCCCGGCGGTGAGCGTCGTCCTCGCCACGCGCGAGAGCGAGGCGGACATCACCCGACGGGTGGCCAACCTCCGCGACACCGCCTACGCCGGCCCGCTGGAGGTGGTGGTCGCGTGTGATGCCTCGCGTCCCGGGCCGCTCCCGCAGCTCAACGGTGCCCGCGTCGTGGCCGGCGAGCCGCCTCGCGGCAAGGCGGGGGCCCTCAACGCCGGGGTGAGCGCGGCCACCGGTGAGGTCCTGGTGTTCGCCGACACCGGGCAGGCGTTCGATCGCCAGACGATCCCGCACCTGGTGGACGCCCTGCGCGCCGACCCGCGACGCGGCGCCGTCTCCGGTGCCCTGTCGATCGAGGGCGCCAGCCGGTGGAATGTCGCCTCGCTGTACTGGCGATACGAGCGCTGGCTGCGCACCAACGAAGCGCGCCTGCATTCGGCGGTTGGTGTGACCGGGGCGGTCTACGCCATGCCGCGGGCCCACTGGGTCCCGCTCCCCGCCGGCCTGATCCTCGACGACCTCTTCACCCCCATGCAGCTCGCCACGCGCGGGCTGCGCATCGGCCTCGAGCCGTCGGCCGTGGCGCGCGACGATCGCGCGTTCGGCCAGGGGACGGAATACCGCCGCAAGACCCGCACCCTCACGGGGGTCCTGCAGTTGTGTGCCTGGCTGCCGGCGGTGCTCCACCCGGGGCGCAACCCCATCTGGGTACAGTTTGTCAGCCACAAGCTGCTGCGACTCCTCACCCCGTACCTCGTGCTCGCCGTGGTCATCGGGGGGATCGGGGGCGCGTACGCGCGGTGGCCGGACGACACGCTGCGGCACGTCACCGCCGGGGTGATCTACAGCTGCGTCGCCCTGCTGCTGAGCGGCCGGCTGCGCGCGATCGCCTGGGGCCTGCTGCTGATGCAGGTGGCCGTCCTGCGCGCCACGTGGAATGCGGCGCGAGGGGACTGGGATGTCTGGCGTCACTAGGGCGCTGTGAATAGCGGACGCCGACTCTCGCTGGACCGGCTGAAGGGCCGGTCCCTGGCCGAATGGCGGTTCCGCGCGCGCCAACTCGCCGCGGTCACGCTGGAACGTGCCGGCTGGCTCGACCAGGCCGAGCTCTCGTCCGCGGCGCTCCACGCGCAGCTGGGCCCCACCGCCCGTGCCACCCATCCCACGGCGGCCGCCTGGGTCACGGCCCTGCGGTCGCGGGGCGGACGCGGCTTCTTCGCCGGGCTGGATCAACCGGAGCAGACGGCCACCCTCGCGCGGCAGCGCGACCCCGAGGGGGTGCAGCGGATCCTGGAGCGTGCCGACGCCGCGCTGGCCGGTCGACTCCACCTGCTCGGATACGGCCCGATGGACGTGGGGACCCCGATCGACTGGCATCGCGACCCGGTCGCCGGGATCGCCGCCCCGCGCCTGCACTGGTCACGTGTGCCCTACCTCGATCCGGCCGTGGCCGGCGACCACAAGCGCGTCTGGGAGATCAACCGGCACCAGTGGCTGGTCTCGTTAGGCCAGGCCTGGGTGCTGACGCGGGACGCCCGCCATGCGGCGGCGATCGATGCGGCCCTGACGAGCTGGATGGACGCGAATCCCCCCAAGCGCGGGGTGAACTGGGCCAGCAGCCTGGAGGTGGGGTTCCGCGCGATGGCGTGGCTGTGGGCCCTCCGGCTCGCAGCCGACGCCCCCGCCCTGCGCACCTCCACGGTCGAGCGCGCCGTCGGCCACCTGGTCCTGGCCGCGCGGCATCTCGAGCGGAACCTGTCGACCTACTTCAGCCCGAACACGCACCTCACGGGCGAAGCGCTGGCCCTCTACCACCTCGGTATTGAGCTGGGAGACCTCACCGCGGCCGCCGGCTGGCGCCGCGTGGGGCGCGAGGTGCTGGTCGAGTGGTTGCCCCGCCACGTCCGCCCCGACGGCACCTACTTCGAGCAGTCGACCTGGTACCATCGCTACACGCTCGACTTCTACGCGCACTTCGCCGCCCTTGCCGAGCGGAACGGGGAGCCGATGCCCGCAGTGCGTGACGCGGTCCGGCGCATGGGGCATGTCCTTGCCGCGATCACACGCCCGGACGGCACCTTCCCCCTCATCGGCGACGACGACGGTGGGCGGCTCCTGTTCCTGGATGGTCGCCCCGGCACAGATGCCCGGCCGGCGCTCGCCCTCGCCGGAGCGCTCGCACAGGACGAGACCTTGCTGGCTGCGGCGGGACCGGCACTGGCCGATGTCGCCTGGATCCTCGGCGCGATCCCCACGACGGGGGCAGGCCACCAGTCGCCCGACTCCGTCCTCTATCGCGATGGCGGGCTCGCCGTCCTGCGCGACCCGTCCTCCCCGGCGGAGTCGTTCATGGTGGTGGACGCCGGCCCGCACGGGGCCCTCAACTGTGGCCACGCCCACGCCGACGCCCTGTCCTTTGACCTGACCCTCGACGGGCGCCCCGTGTTCGTCGACCCGGGCACCTGCAACTACTCGACCGACCCCGCGATCAGGGACCGGTTCCGTGCGACGGCGAGCCACAATGCCGCGACCTTTGACGGGCGTTCATCGTCTGTGATGGCGGGGCCGTTCGCCTGGGCGTCCCAGGCCCGAACCAGGATCGACTGGTGGGAGATGGGGTCGTGGGGGTCGTGGCTCAGGGGGGGACATGATGGGTTCGAACCCGGGGCGACGTACCGTCGGGACCTCATGGCGCTGGGTCGAGGCGAGGACCGGTATTTTGTGGTCGTCGACTCGTGGCAGGCCGCCACGGGTGGCTCCGCGGCCATGCACCTGCAGGGGGGAGCCGGCACCGAGCTGGTCGCCACCGGGCAGGTGGTGCAGGTGATGCGTGGCGACCTGGTGGATGCCGTCGTGTTCGTCCCGACCGGTGAGCTGTCGGTCGAGCGCGGAGAGCTGTCGCCGGCGTACGGCGTGCGGGTGGAGGCGCCGCGGCTGCGCGCGGAGGTATACGGTCGGGGTGAACTCACCATCGCCACGATCATCGCGCGGCCGGGCGCGGTGCACGGCGTGCGGTGGGTGGAGGGGGAGGCCGGGCGTTGCCTCGAGGTGACGTCAGCCGGCGAGGTGCAGTTGATCGGTTGTGGGCCCTTTCAATCGTCTCACATGTCCCTGGACGTCGATGCCACCGGTTGGTGGCTGCAGCTCGACCTGACCCACAACACCGTGGGGTGCTGGATGGCGCCCGGGAGTCGCGGACTGCGACAGGCCGGGGTCTCGCTCCAGCCGTTGACGGGGGGACGCTGAGATGTGCGGGATCAGCGGCCTGGTGCGGCCCCGGGGGAGCACGGCGCCCGTCACGCGGGACATCGCGGAGCGGATGCGGGACGTCATGGCCCACCGGGGGCCGGACGGCGTGGGCCTGTACCTGGGGTCGCGCGTCGCGTTAGGCCATCGCCGGCTGGCGATTGTCGACGTCGAGCACGGGGCCCAGCCCATGGCCTCGGACGACGGGCAGATCCAGCTCGTGTTCAACGGCGAGATCTTCAACCACCCGATGCTGTACGCGCAGCTGCGATCGGAGGGAGTGCACTACCACACGCGGTGTGACACCGAGACGATCCTGCGGTTGTACGAGCGACATGGGGCGGCGATGCCCGAGCACCTCCGCGGGATGTTCGCGATCGCGATCTGGGATGAGCGATCGCAGGAGCTGTTCCTCGCGCGCGACCGTTTTGGCGTCAAGCCGGTCTACTACGCGCACCTGGCGGACGGGTCGCTGCTCTTCGGCTCCGAGATCAAGGTGATCCTGGCCGCCGGGGACGTGCGTGCGGCGTTCAACGAGCGCGCGCTGCCGGACATGCTGGCCAATCATGCCCCCAGCGGGGAGGAGACGCTGTTCGCGGGGATCCGGCGGCTGCCGCCCGGTCACACGCTGACCTGGAAGGACGGGCAGGTCCGCATCGCGCGCTACTGGGACCTGCACTTCGGGGCGACGGACACGCGGGACGACGCGACCCTGATCGCGGAGTACAAGGAGCGGTTCATCGAGGCCGTCCGGCTGCGCCTGATGGCCGACGTCCCGTTAGGCATGTTCCTCTCCGGCGGGATCGACTCGGCCAGCATCACCGCCGCGATGAGCACCCTGGTGCGCGACCCGATCAAGACCTTCTCGGTGGCGTTCGCCGAGCGTGAGGCCAACGAGTTGCAGTACGCGCGGCTCGTCGCGACCCGGTATGCCACCGACCACCACGAGGTCGTCGTCAGTCCCACGGAGTTCTGGGATGCGGTGCCGCGACTGATCTGGCACGAGGACGAGCCGATGGCGCACCCGTCGTCCGTCGCCCTCAACTTCGTGTCGCAGCTGGCGGCCCGGCAGGTGAAGGTGGTGCTCACCGGCGAGGGCAGCGACGAGACCCTGGCCGGGTACAATCGCTACCGGGTGACCATCGCCAACGCGATGCTTGGGCGCCGCTACGAGCAGTGGACCCCAGGCGTCATGCGCGATGCCGTGCGCGGGCTGGTCGGGTCCCTGCCCGCGTCCTCGCGGCTCCGCCAGAAGTTGTCCCGCACGGCCCTGGTCCTGCCCGCCGACCTGACCTCGCTGTACTTCGACAACTTCGCGGTCTTCGACCGCGCGACCCAGCAGCGGCTGCTGAGCGCGGATGCCCGGGCCCGCCTCGGCGGGATCGATCCCTACGCCGCGGCGACCACCGCGTTAGGCGCGGCGGACGGACACACCCTGCTCGACCAGCTCCTGTACGCGGACACCAAGACGTACCTGCACGAGCTGCTCATGAAGCAGGACCAGATGAGCATGGCCGCGTCCATCGAGAGCCGCGTCCCCTTCCTCGACCACCCGCTGGTGGAGTTCGCGGCGCGGTTGCCCGAACGCCTCAAGCTGCGCGGCTGGACGACCAAGTACGTGTTGCGGGAAGCGATGAAGGACATGCTCCCGCCGGAGATCCTGTCGCGGAAGAAGATGGGATTCCCGGTGCCCATCGGTCCCTGGCTGCGCACCTCGCACCAGCGACTCGTCGACGAGTACGTGACCTCGCCGCGCGCCCTGGCCCGCGGTTGGTTCGACCCCGCGGCCGTGCGCCAGATCGCCGCGTCGCATGCGAGTGGGGAGCGGAACCAGGGCCAGCGCCTGTGGGCCCTGCTCAACTTCGAGATCTGGCAGCGCATCTTCCTCGATGGCGAGTCCATCGACGCCATCCGCATGGCGTAGATGCGCATCCTCTGGCTCAAGACCGAGCTGCTCCACCCCGTCGACAAGGGCGGGAAGATCCGGACGTACGCGATGTTGCGGGAGCTGCGAAAGCAGCACCACGTCACCTACCTCACGCTCGATGACGGCACCGCGGCGCCGGATGCGCGCGAGAAGGCGACCGAGTACTGCCAGGAGGTCATCACCGTCCCGTTCTCGCAGCCGCGGCGGGGCACGCTCGCCTTTTACGCGGACCTCCTCCGCAACGTGTTCTCCTCGCTGCCGTACGCGGTGGCCAAGTACCGGTCGTCCGCCTTTCGGCGCGCGATCGCCGAGGCGGCCGCCAGCGGGCGCTTCGATGTGGTCGTCTGTGACTTCCTCACCCCGAGCATCAACGTGCCCGACGGACTCGGCGTGGCCACGGTGCTGTTCGAGCACAATGTCGAGGCGGCGATCTGGGAGCGGCACGCCTCCGTCGCGACGCACCCGGTGAAGAAGGGGTACATGCGGGAACAGTGGCGCCGGATGCTGCGCTGGGAGACGAGGGAGTGCCAGCGTTTCGATCACGTGGTCGCCGTCTCGGACGCCGATCGCGACACCTTTCGCGATGCCATGGGCGTGTCGCAGGTGTCCAGCGTCCCCACGGGGGTGGACATCGACTACTTCTCCCCGACCGGGGTCGCACGCAACCCGCACGAGATCGTCTTCACCGGCTCGATGGACTGGTTGCCGAACGAGGACGGCCTGGAGTGGTTCTGCGAGGAGATCCTCCCGCGGGTCCGCGTCAAGGTCCCGACGGCCACCCTGGCGGTGGTCGGCCGCAACCCCTCGCCGCGCGTGAAATCCCTCGCCGCGCGACACCCCGGGGTGACGGTGACGGGTACCGTGCCCGACGTGCGGCCGTACCTCGAGCGGGCCGGGGTCCTCGTGGTCCCCCTGCGCATTGGCGGCGGCACGCGGCTCAAGATCTACGAAGGGATGTCGATGGGCCGCCCGACCGTCTCCACCACCATCGGCGCCGAGGGGCTGCCGGTGCACCACGGCGCGGAGATCCTGATTGCGGATGGCGCCGCGGAGTTCGCCACCGCGGTCGCCGGCCTCCTGGCTGACCCGGCCAGCGGAGATGCCCTGGGCCAGCGGGCCGCGACCCGGGTGCGCCGAGACTTCAGCTGGGATGGGGTCGCCCGACAATTCGCCGAGACCTGTGCCTCGGTGGTGGGGCGCTTATCCTCCAGACCAACCTGAGACGTTTTGACCGGTTCGCGCGTCTGGAGTGCGGGTGGCTGGGTGCGCGAGCTGGCTCGCGCGTGAGCGGGTTTCCCTGAGTAGCACACACATCATCATGGCATCCAACATCAGTGTTTTCGGGCTCGGCTACGTCGGCTGTGTCTCCGCGGCGTGCTTTGCGAAGGAAGGACACCAGGTCGTCGGCGTGGACGTGAGCCAGTCGAAGGTGGACATGGTCAACGACGGCAAGGCGACGATCGTCGAGCACGGCATCGCCGAGCTGGTCGGCGAGATGCGCAGCCTTGGGCGGCTCCGGGCCACCACCAGCGTGGAAGACGCGGTGCTCGCCACGGACATCTCGCTGGTGTGCGTGGGAACGCCCAGTGCCCCGAACGGCAGCCTGGACCTGAGCTACGTCGAGCGCGTCTGTTCGCAGATCGGCGCCGCGATGAAGAAGAAGTCGACGCGGCATACGGTCGTGATTCGCAGCACCGTGCTGCCGGGGTCGACCGAGGAGCTGGCGCTCCCGGCCCTGGAGCAGGCGTCCGGGTTGGTGGCGCACCGCGATTTCGGGCTCGCGATGAACCCGGAGTTCCTGCGCGAGGGGACCTCGATCAAGGATTTCTACGACCCGCCGTTCACCGTCGTGGGGGCGGGGGATGACGCAACGGCCCAGACGGTCGCCGCGATCTATGCCGGCCTCGATGCGCCGGTGCGCACGGTCGCCATCCGGGTCGCCGAGATGATCAAGTACGCCTGCAACTGCTTCCACGGGCTCAAGGTCGGCTTTGCGAACGAGATCGGGAACGTGTGCAAGGCGAGCGGCGTCGACTCACACGAGGTCATGCGGATCTTCTGCGAGGACACGAAGCTCAACATCTCGCCGTACTACCTCAAGCCAGGCTTCGCGTTCGGGGGCTCGTGCCTCCCCAAGGACTTGCGGGCGGTGAGCTACCGCGCGCGCCAGCTCGACGTCCCGACCCCGATCCTGGAAGCCACGCTGCGGTCCAACGACCTGCAGGTGACGCGGGCGTTCGACATGGTGCAGGCAGCCGGGAGCCGCCGGATCGGCGTCCTTGGCCTGGCGTTCAAGGCGGGGACGGACGACCTGCGGGAGTCCCCGATGGTGACGCTGATCGAGAAGCTGATCGGCAAGGGCGCCCAGCTCTCGATCTACGACCGGGAAGTGACGAGCGCGCGCCTGATCGGGGCCAACAAGGAGTATGTGGAGCGCGAGATCCCCCATATCTGGGAGTTGATGTCGGGCTCGATCGACGAGGTGCTGGCGAAGAGCGACACGATCATCATCGGCAACGGTTCGCCGGAATTCCGCTCCATTGGCGACAAGGTGCG
>JAEUJL010000020.1 GCA_016794835.1 Gemmatimonadota bacterium
TTGGAACCGTACAGGAGGGCGGCGGGCCCACGCACCACCTCGATCCCGCGTGCCGCGAGCGGGTCCACCGTGATCCCGTGGTCGGACGCGGTCGCCGCCAGGTCCGCGGCACGCTGGCCATCCTGCAGCACGACAATGCGGTCCCCCGTGAGGCCGCGAATGATCGGCATCGAGGCCGCGGGCCCCTGGGAACGCACCGTCACCCCGGCCTGTCGCGACAAGGTCGCCGCCAGGGAGCTTGCCAGTGAGCGTTCGAGGGCGCGGGCGTCCATGGTGCTCACCGGCGCGGCCACCTCCCCGAGGGCGCGCGCCGTGGGTGATGCGGTCACGGTCACGCCGACCAGCGAGAGCGCCGTTCGTTGCAGGACCACGGCGAGGGTGCCGTTGGCTTGCCGCGGCAGCTCCACGTGGAGCTCGGCCGGTACATAGCCGAGCGCGGTCACCAGGAGGCGATGCTGGCCTGTGGCGAGCCGAAGCACCGCGCGGCCGTCGGCCCCTGCGCTCGCCACGAGATCGACCCCCACGACCTCAACCCGGGCGCCGCGAATGGGCGCCGCGTCGGCGTTGGTCACCCGCACGCTGATGTCGCCCGCGCCCTGGGACACCGCGGCGCGAGCAAGAACGAGGCAGGCGGCGGCCGCGAGCCACCGGAGAGACATACGTGCTACCGAAAGTGAAAGTGAGTCTATCCTAAATCCGGTGGGCCCGGAATGCAACCCGGGGCCCCGGAACGAAGCGCGGGCCGAGCCCTGGAGGCCCGGCCCGCGCGCCGCTCGACTGCCCGTCCTCGGCTACATCGCCGTGGTGCCCGGGGTCTTCATGCGGACTTCGACCTTGGGGCGGCCGTCGTCGGCGGCATCGTCGTCGCTCTGGATCCGCACCCGCGGACGCACCATGACACGGCCCCCATCGAATCGACGCATCAGCTCCTCGACACGCCCCTCGATCTCGGCTCGGCGCTCCGGCGACAATCGCAGCTCGACCCGGCCGTCATCGTCGCGATCGAAGAACATCATCCCCTGGCCATCGAAGCGCGGCAGCGCCTGCACGCCCCCACGCGGCATGGAGAACGAGAAGCCGCGCGCGCCATCGCCGAAGAACGAGAACCCGTCGCCCCCGATGGCGATCGACCCCGACCGCGGCAGGTCCTTCTGGGCGATAGTCTTCACCCGGACGGTCCGCGCCTGGCCAGAGCGCATGAGGCGCAACTCGACCTCGTCGCCAGCCTTCACCTTCTCCATCTCGCGCGTGAGTCGCCGCATGCGGCTGTTGCTCATGCTCCAGTCGCCCGCATCCGCCCCGGGGACCCGCAGGTCAACGCCATTGATGGCGGCGATGCGATCCCCTTCCTCGATGCGCGCCTTGTCTGCCGGTCCATCGTCCGTGACCGAGGCCACCAGGATCCCGAGGGTGTCGCGACGCGATCCGGACATGCCGAGCCCGATGCCTAACGTGGCACGTTCATCGGACAGGGAGCGACTCGCGGCCGCGGTCACCCGTTCGGGCTGCAAGGCATCGGCGGTGACCGTGGTGACGGCCACGTCACGCACCTGGCCCTCGCGGTACACCTTGAGGTTCACCTGGTCTCCCGCCTTGACCTTCCCGAGTTCGCGGACCAGGCGCCGCGTCCCGATCCCGGCCAGCTCCAGGTCCTCGAGGTCCTGGGCGGAGAGCCGCAGGTTGACGCCATTCACGGAGACGAGCCGGTCGCCCTCCTCGATCCCGGCCTTGGCGGCTGGTCCACCGCGGGTGACATCGGTCACGAGGAGGCCCAGCGTGTCGCGCTTGCCGCCGGGGCCGGTGGTCACCCCGATCCGGGGGCGGTCATCGTCGCGGGCAGTCGAGGTAAAGGTGCGGACCTGCTGTCCGGAGAGGTCGGCCGCAGCGGCCACCAGCGCGAGGGGCGCGAGAAATCGAAGGGTTGTCATGGGCATTCGGGTTACGTTTCATGCGATCAGTCACCGCGGCCACGACGAGGGTTTCCCGACCTCCCCGGCAGCCGCTCTCTCGAGGTTGTTGATGCCTGCACCAACCCCGGACCTCAGCGCCTTTCGCGAACACTGGCAGGACGAAGGCGACGCCGCCTTCCTGTACCGCGCGCTCGCCGCCGTGGAAGGGGAGCCGACGCGCCGGGAGGTGTTCCGCAAGCTGGCCGATGTGGAGGACCGACACCTGTCGATCTGGCGCGACCTGCTGGCGCAGCATGGCGCGGCCCCCGGGCCGCATCGCCCCTCGTTGCGCGCGCGGCTCACCGTCGCGTTAGGCAGGCGCTTTGGCGCGCGCACCATCCTCCCCGCGTTGTTGCGCGAGGAAGGGCGCGAGGTGCGCCACTACCTGGCCATGCACCGCGGCACGCCCAAGGGCACCGCGGGCAGTGACGAGTCCCTGCTCCTGGCGCGAGAGAGCGCCGAGCATGCCAGCGAACTCTCGCGCATCGCGGGCGGCGCGGGCGAGCCCTGGCATCGCGCCGAGTCCGGCGGCTTCCTGCGCAACGTGGTCTACGGCTTCAACGACGGGCTGACGGCGAACTTCGGGCTGGTGGCGGGCGTGCTCGGGGCGACGGCCACCCAACAACACGAAGCCGTGGTGGTGGCCGGGGTCGCGGGCCTCGTGGCCGACGCGCTGTCCATGGGGTCCAGCGGCTACCTGGCCGCCAAGAGCGAGCAGGAGGTCTACGACAACGAGATCGCCATGGAGCGCGACGAGATCGCGCTCATGCCGGAACTCGAGCAGGAGGAGCTTGCCCTGCTGT
Organism: Gemmatimonadota bacterium; assembly: GCA_016794835.1. GTDB lineage: Bacteria > Gemmatimonadota > Gemmatimonadetes > Gemmatimonadales > Gemmatimonadaceae > RBC101. The sequence goes on from JAEUJL010000020.1 coordinate 2,753, forward strand.
ACGAGGCGAAGGGCATGTCACCCGATGGAGCCCAGGCGCTCGCCAGGGATGCGATGCGGGATCCCGAGCGGATGTTGAAGGAGAAGGTGCAACTGGAGCTGGGGATCTCCGGGGAGGCCACGTCGCCCTGGCGCGAGGCGTGGATCACGGGGCTCGCCACGGCCATCGGCGCGCTCATCCCGGTGTTCCCGTTCTTCGTGACCACCGGGACGCCGGCGATCGTGGCATCCTTCGTGCTGGCGATGGCGGCCCACTTCCTGGTGGGCGCCGCACGCTCGCTCTTCACGGGGCGTGGCGTGATCCGGTCCGGCATCGACATGTTTGTCGTCGGGCTGGGCGTCGCGATCGCCGGCTACTACGCCGGCGAGTGGATCAGCGGATACCTGGGCTGACGCGACGGGCGCTACGACACCCGGCCCGCGAGTCGCGGCCCGAGGACCATCGCGGAGACAAATGCGGCCAGCGTCGCGACGACGACCCAGCCCGGGTGCGGAATCGCCCGGAAGTTCATGATCCCGGCGACAATGAACGCGAGGCCGACGAGGCGCGCACGGCGCGAGGGATCGGTGCCCGCGAGGCGGGCCGCGAGGGTGCAGGCCACGGTGGTGGCAATGAGGTACCCCGCGATGAGCCCCACGTAGGCCGGCGTGGTCATCGCGGCCATCGCGCGGCGCATCGACTCCGGATCGTTGGGATCGGTGCCGGGAGGCGGCGGGAAGGCCATCCCATTCGCCGCCTGCAGCACCACGAGCAGGATCACGCCAACGAAGACGCCGGCGCCGACCGACACGATGTTGCGGACGCGCGGGTCGCGGCCGGCCGTCGGTTCGGTCATGGCTGCCCGGGACGTGGCAGGGTGGAGGTGCGAGCCACGCGCTCCTTCACCAGGCGGGCGTAGGACGACAGGGCGAAGTACTGGCGCGTGGCGTCGGGCAGCCCGGAGACGGCGGCCGCATACCCGCTGAGCGTGTCGCCGCGGGGGCGCAGGGCAAACGACAGGACGTGGGGCTGTCGCTTGATGTCGGGCGCCGCCAGCGGGGACGGCGTGCTCATGGCAAACAATCCGTTGCTCCAGCTGGTGGTGGCGGGGCGCTCCACGCTGACTCCGCCGATGCGCACGTCGCGCGGCCCCGACGCATCGATCGTCACGCGCACGGCCACCGAGTCGGCGTAGGAGCGCACATACCCGCGCCACTGCCCCATGAGCGAGGTCCAGTCCGCGGCGGCGGGCACGGCGGCCGGCCGGGCCAGCGTCTCGCGCAGCTGGCCCTCATAGCCCGGCAACACGGCCGCGGCCAGCTCCTGCGCGATGCGCGCCATGGCCGGCGGCACGGACTTGTTGAGCAGCACGACGACCACGGCATTGGCCTGCGGATACAGCGCCAGCATCGTGGTCACCCCCGGCATCCCGCCCGTGTGGGAGATGCGGCGGTAGCCAAACTCATCGGAGCGAATCGCCCAGCCGAGGCCCCGGGTGGATCCCGGTCCCTCCACGGCCACATCACGCTGCATCGCGGCACGCGTCTCCGGGGTGAGGATCGCCTGTTGCCCCTCGACGGCCTGGCCCAGGTGGAACAGGCCGAAACGCACGAGGTCGTGGGCGCTCGCGTAGACCTCGCTCGCCCCCGGGTGGTCAAACGTGTAGTACGGAATCGGCTGGTCGTCGTTGCTGTAGCGCACTGCGGTCTCGGCCTCGAGCCCGGGGCGTGGCCCCACACTGGTGTGCGTCATCCCGAGGGGATCGAACACCTCACGCCGCATGTAGTCCCCGTAGGTCGTGCCCCCCTGGCGCCGGATCACGTAGTCGAGGAGGCCGAACCCGAGGTTCGAGTACTGGTAGCCACCACCCGGACGATAGGTGAGGATGCCGAAGCGCCGGATGGTCTCGTCCGTGGTCGGGACGCCGTACCCGGCATCGCGATAGAAGAACTGGTAGTGCAAGGGCAAGCCGGCGGTGTGCGTGAGCACGTGCTGGACCGTGGCCTGGGTGGCCTTGCCCTCGAAGGCACGGAGCTTCGCGGCGCCGAGGTATTCGTTCACCGGTCGATCGAGCCGCACCCGTCCTCGCTCCACGAGCTTCATGAGGCCCGTGGCGGTGAACGGCTTGGAGATCGACGCCAGGGAGTAGGCCGTATGGGGCGTCGCCGCGACGGACTTCTCGCGGTCCGCGAGCCCGAAGGCCTGCTCCCAGACCACGCGACCGTCCCTGGCCACCGCCACCGACACGGAGGGCAGCCGATGGGCGGTCATCAGCGAGTCAATCACGCGCCGCGCCGCGGCAAACTCCGGCGGCATCTGGGCCGAGGCGGCAACGGGCAGCAGCAGGACGCACAGGGCGAATCGCATCGGGAGATGATTTGGGATCATGGACGGATGGCCGCGGCGGGCGGCGCGAGGAACGCCGCCACCGTGTCCAGGTTGATGTTTCCACCAGAGATGACACAGACAACATTTCCGCTGCCGGCGGCGCCACTGCGACCCGCGGCGACCGCGGCCGCGCCCGCACCTTCCGCGAGGACGCGTCCCCGCGCGAGCAGGACGCGCACCGCGTCCCGCACCTCATCGAGGGTGACCACGATCGAGTTGGTGAGCAACCGCCTGGCCAGCGGCCACATCTCCGCGAGGACGGAGCGCCCGCCAATGCCGTCGACAAAGCTCGGCTGGTAGTCAAAGGGCACCGGCTCCCCCGCGCGCAGGGCGGCCGCGAGGGGTGCCGCCGTATCCACTTCCGCCGCAAACACGGGCACGTGCGGCGCCACCGCAGCCATCGCCGACGCGATGCCGCAGGCCAGCCCGCCCCCGCCATACGGGACGACCACGGCATCAACGGCCGGGAGGTCATCGACGATCTCCAGGCCAACGGTCCCGTTCCCGGCAATGACCGCGCGTTCGCTCACCGGATGGATGAACACGCCATCGTATCCGGGGGCACCGTGGTCCACGAGGATGCGCCACCAATCCTCGTGGGGGGTGCGCACCACCCGCGCACCGAGCCGTTCCACCGCCTGCACCTTCGCCGCGGGCGCATGATCGGGGACGACCACCGTGCAGGGGATCCCACGCTCGCGGGCACACCAGGCGACCCCTTGCGCCATGTTGCCCGCGCTCGCCGTCCACACCCCACGCGCCAACGCGTCCGGATCCGCGAGGGCCATCGCGTTCGCCGCGCCACGGATCTTGAACGACCCGATCGGCTGCAGGTTCTCCAGCTTGAGCCACAGGGTGCACGGCGCATCGATGTGGAGGCGTAGCAGGGGGGTGCGCACCGCCGTCCCGGCCACGCGACGCCGGGCGGCCTCGATGTCCGCCAGCGGAACCGGGACCGGGAGCGGCTCCCTCATCGCAGCCCCCCCAGGGCCACCCAGGTCCCCGTGCCAAGGGCCTCTGCCCGTTCGTAGATGAACCGCGCGCTGGCCACGTCCTCCACCGCCAGGCCTAACGACTTGAAGATGGTCACCTCGTCTGCCGAGCGCCGGCCCGGCACGCGGCCCAGGACGAGCTCGCCGAGTTCGCCGACAATGTGCGTGTTGTCCACCACCCCTTCCTCGCGTGGAATGAGGAAGTCGCCGGCCTCGGCCATCACGCTCTCCCGCCGGTCGACATACAGGCGCGCGCGGCGCACGGCCTCCGAGTCCAGCTCGCGCGCCGTGGCCACGCTGGCGCCGACGGCGTTGAGGTGTGCCCCGGGGGCGAGCCACTCCCCGCGCACCACGGGCTCGCGCGCGCCGGTGGTCGTGCAGACGACATCTGCCCCACGGACGGCATCCTCAGCGCGTGGCACGACCTCGACCGTGCGACCGAGTGTAGCCGCGGCACGCTCGGCGAACGCCAGGGCGTTGGGATGGTGCCGACTCCACACTCGGATCGTGGAGAAATCGCGGACGGCACACATCGCCTCGAGGTGTGTCATCGCCTGGACGCCACTGCCGAGGATGCCGAGGGTTCGCGCGTCGGGGCGCGCCAGCCATCGCGTGGCAAGCCCCGACACCGCGGCCGTGCGGATCGCCGTCACCGAGGACGCATCGATGATGGCCAGCAAGCGGCCATTGGTGCTCTCGAAGTACAGCACCACACCAATGTGCGACTCGTAGGGCGTGCCCTCGTTGTCCGGGAACACCGTGATCACCTTGGCGCCGATCGATGGTCCCAGCACGGCCGGCATCGTGGCGAACATGTTGCGCTGCCCGGGCAGTCGCAGCACCGTGCGCAGCGGCAGGAGCCCCTCGCCGCGCGTGAGCGCGCCCAGGGTCTCTCCCATGAGGTCGATGCACGCGGCCATCGGGAGGAGGCGCACGACGTCGTCGTGCGAGACGATGAGGGTACGGGCAGTAGTCACGAACGGGGGTGATTAGAAGGCACGCATGAACTCCCCTGAATGTGCGTCGCCTCATCAAGTTGTCGCTAGCGCCGCCGCGCCATCGGGGACAATGTCACCAACGGCGAACGATGTGGCCACCCGGCGGTGCTGCTGCGCGGTCGCCCCGAATTCCCCCTCACGCCCCTCGACCATGCGCCCTTCCCTCCTCCCCTGCATCGTCGCGTCCGCGCTGATGGCGTGCGCGCGCGCCGAGACGCCGGCGGCCGACTCGGCCGTCGCCGCAACGCCTAACGTGGTGGCAATCACCGCCAGTGACTTCGCGCTGGCCGCCCCCGACACCATCCCCAGCGGGCTCACGGCGTTTCACCTCGTGGCGACCTCCGGCGTCCACCACGCCATGGTCGTGAAGATCGGCGAGGGCAAGACCTACGCCGACTTCCTGGAGGCGGCCAAGTCGCTCGACCCGACCAAGCCGTTTCCCTCCTGGCTCACCGAGATCGGCGGTCCGAACCCGCCGGCACCGGGCGACACCACCATCGTGATGCACGATGTCACGGCCGGCACGTACGCCCTCTTCTGTGTCGTCGACATCCCGGACCGGGTGCCGCACATCGCGAAGGGCATGGTGCGGGAACTGACCGTCGTCCCCGCGTCCACGCCGTCCGCGCCGCCGCCGGCGAGCGACGTGGCGATGACCCTGGTCGACTATGGGTTCGACGTCACGCCGGCCCTGACGCCGGGCGAGCACGTCATCAAGGTGACTAACACGGCACAGCAGTCGCACGAGTTCTTCATCGCCCGCCTGGACTCGGGCAAGACGATGGCCGATGTCGGCCAATGGGCCGCGACGTACACCGGGCCATTCCCCGGCAAGGCGCTCGGTGGGCTCGCCCCCATGTCCCCGGGCGGGACCGCGTACGTGCGCGTGCAGATCACGCCGGGGAACTACATCCTCCTCTGCTTCGTGCCCGACGCGAAGGACGGGAAGCTGCACCTGGAGCACGGGATGGCGAAGGAGTTCACCGTCCAGTAGCCCGTGAGTGGGGGCGGCGCGCCGCCCCCACCGCTGCTACACCACGAGGTTCAGCAGGCGACGCGGGACGAAGATCACCTTGCGGACCTCCCCGGTGACGAACTTCTCGATCCCCGCATCGGCGCGGGCGAGCGCCACCGCCTCGTCCTGGGTGATCCCCGGGTCGACGGTCAACGTGCCACGCAGCTTGCCGTTCACCTGCACGGCGAGCTGGACGGTCTCCTCGCGCGCGAGGGCCGCATCGAAGGCCGGCCAGCCGCAGTCGAAGACGCTCCGGCTGTTCCCGAGCCGCTCCCAGAGCTCCTCGGCCAGGTGCGGCGCAAACGGCGCCACCAGCTGGACCAGTGGGGCGACCTCGGCACGGGCGGGGCGCCGCTCGCCCTTCCGGAGCACGTTCATGTACTCCATCATCGCGGCAATCGCCGTGTTGTAGGACAACTTCGGGATGTCGGTCGAGCACTTGCCGATCGTCTGGTGGAGCTTGCGCATGACGGCGTCGTCCGCGGGCGCGTCCGTCACCACCGACACGGCGAGCCACAGGCGATCCAGGAAGCGCTTGACCCCACTGATCCCCGCGTCGCGGAAGTCGCCGCCCTCCTCGTACGGGCCGAGGAACATCAGGTACGTGCGGAACGCATCGGCGCCCCAGTCCTCGATGAACTGGTCGGGGTTGACGACGTTCCCCTTCGTCTTCGACATCTTGGCCCCTTCCTTGATGATGAGGCCGTGGGCCCGGAAGCGGGTGAAGGGTTCCTCGAAGTCGATGTGCCCCATGTCGTGCAGCACCATCGTGATGAACCGCGAGTACAGCAGGTGCAGCACGGCGTGTTCGTTGCCGCCGATGTAGGTGGAGACGGGGAGCCACTTCCGCGTGAGCGCGCGGTCGAAGGGCACGTCGCTGCGGGTGGCACTGGGATAGCGCAGGAAGTACCACCCGCTGTCCAGGAAGGTGTCCGAGACATCGGTCTCGCGGCGTCCCTGCTTTCCGCAACGCGGGCACGCGACGTGATACCACTCGGCGTGGCGGGCGAGGGGCGAGATCCCGGAATCGTCCGGCCGGTAGTCCTCGATGTCGGGCAGGACCACCGGCAGGTCCGCCTCGGGGACCGGCTGCGGCCCGCAGGCGTCGCAGTAGATGATCGGGATCGGCGGCCCCCAGTACCGCTGCCGCGAGATGCACCAGTCATGCAGGCGATAGTTTGTCACCGCCCGGCCCGCCTTCCGGTCGGCGAGCCAGGCCGTGACTTCCTGCTTCCCTGCGGCCACCGGCCGCCCGTCGAACGCCCCGCTGTTCACCAGGCGCCCGCGATCCGACTCGACGTATGGCTCGGCCAGCGGCGCATCGGCATCCACACCCTCCGCGGCGACGACGCGCACGATCGGCAGCCCGAACTGCGTGGCGAAGGCAAAGTCGCGCTCGTCGTGCCCGGGCACCGCCATGATCGCTCCCGTGCCGTACTCCATCAGGACGTAGTCGGCAATCCAGATCGGGATGGGCTGCCCGGTCGCCGGGTTCGTGGCGTGGCTCCCGGTGAACACACCGGTCTTCTCCTTGTTCACTTTCCGCGACACCAGGTCCTGCTTGGCGGCACGCGCGCGGTAGGCCTCCACCGCGTCGCGCTGGCCTGGCGTGGTCAGGGCGGAGACGAGCGGGTGCTCGGGGGCCAGCACCATGTAGGTCGCACCAAAGATCGTGTCCGGTCGCGTGGTGAAGACCGTGATCCCCACCTCGTGCCCCGGGACGGGGAAGGTCACTTCCGCGCCTTCGCTCCGCCCGATCCAGTTCCGCTGCGCCGTCTTGGTGGTGTCCGACCAATCGAGCGTGTCCAGGTGGTCGAGCAGCCGCGCCGCGTAGTCGGTGATCCGGAAGAACCATTGTTCCAGCAGCCGCTGTTCAACGATGGTTCCACACCGCTCGCACGCCCCGGCCACCACTTGCTCGTTCGCCAGCACGGTCTTGCAGCTCGGGCACCAGTTCACGGCGGCCTTCTTCTTGTAGGCCAGGCCGTGCTTGTACAGCTGCAGGAAGACCCACTGCGTCCACTTGTAGTACGACGGGTCGGTGGTGTCGACCGACTGCGACCAATCGACCATCAGCCCGGCGCGCTCCAGCTGCCGCCGGAAGTTCGCGATGTTCCGGGGGATGAGGCGCATGGGGTGCCCCCCGACCTTCAGCGCGTAGTTCTCGGAGTGGATGCCGAACGCATCGTAGCCGAGCGGCTCGAAGACCGTGTGGCCCTGCAACCGCTGGAATCGGCCGTAGATGTCGGTCCCGGTGAAGGCAAAGAGGTTCCCGACATGGAGCCCTTCCGCCGACGGGTACGGGAACATCATCAGCGCGTAGAACGGCCGCTCGCCATGGACCAGGTCGGTCTGGTTGGTGCCCCGCTCGCGCCACCGCGCCTGCCAGCGGGCTTCCACCGCGGTGGGGTCGTAACCCTCGGGCGCTGCCGGGTCCAGGTGAGGGCTCGGTTCGGTCATTTCGGAACGTCGGAATGGGGTCGCCGACACCCCACCCCGGGGCGCCGAATTCGCAATCTATCACGGACGTGCCTTCCCTCCGCGCCCGGTCGTCTGGCAGGGGAGATGCCTTCCAACACCCCTTCCGGTTCCGACGCCAGGACCTCCCGGGCGACCTACGTCCTGGTCCTGGTGGGGACCATCGCGTTTTCGGTCGGCGCGTGGATCGCCGTGCGCGGCGTGGCACGACTGGGCCCGGTCGCCCTGGCGGCCGCCGCGGCCGTGGGGATCGGGATCGGTTGCCTGCTCGCCGCCGCCCTGATGTTGGTCCTGGCGCCCAACAGCGCCAGCGATGAGGTCGCGGAGCTGACGGCATCGCTCGAGGCCGCGAGTCGCGGGGACCTGACGCGGGAGCCGAAAGAAGCGGGCAATCGGCTGCGGACCACCCGGTCCGCGTTGCGCCGGGCCTTTGCGACCTTGCGGAGCGCCGTGGACGGGGCGCGCGAGCATTCGCGTGACACCACCTCACGCGCCGGGGAATTCACGACGCACCTCGGGAACGCGCATCTCGCGTCGCAGCGATCGGGGGAACTGGCCACGAGCGTGGCAGATCGGGCGCGCACCGCCGGCGAACTCGCCCGGCAGCTCGAGAGTTCGCTGGAGTCGTTCGAGGCGCAGGCCCAGGCCCTCGACGCCGAGCGTCGCACGCTGCTCACC